>JAIPJW010000032.1 GCA_021734075.1 Cephaloticoccus sp. | reverse complement strand
GGTCGAGTTCATCGGCCGTTACCTTGCCCGCCGGGAAATAGCGCAGGATGAAAACATGCTCGCCCTGATCCACCCAGGCGTAGTGTTCGAGGTTGGCAGGCAGGATATTGGGATCGTGATGGGCAAAGGGACACGAGCGCAACAAGGTGAGGTGCACCGCCGTTTCGTCACCACTGATGCCAAAAACCTCCGGTGCCACGACTCCGGCCCGTTGGCCATTGGCCAGTTTGAGGAGGGAACGATCACGCAGGGGCAACTCGCGTCCATTACTGGAGCGTTTCAGATCCCCGCCGGAAATTCCATCAGCCCGTTCCTTGATCGGGGTCCCGGGTGCCCAGGACAAGCGCAGGAGCTTGTGATGTTCGTGCCAGTTTACCCGCAGGCGGAGCTCAAAATAAGCGCATCCCGCATAACGACGCCAATCCGCACAGATGCGGCTTTCGCCGATCCGGCCTTCCATCCGCCACATTTGCCGGAGTGGACCGGTCTCCACCTGCACCGGGTTGCTCCAATGCGCGTGATCCAACCGGGGACCGGCAAAGCGATCAATATTGTGTGACCAGGTGTCGGACTTGTCCTCGATCAAGCGCAGCTCGGGCAGCGGACAGGACAGGGCACGGCCGGCCTGGAGGGTGCCGCTGCCATCCTCCTGGAGATTGAGCGTGAAAGGGAGGGCCCGATTTTTTGGCGGCAACCTGCCTCCCTTGGGTCGACGGGCGATGCGGACGGTGCGCAATTCGCCCGGCTTGATCTGTGCCGGGAAAAGCACCCGCATGGTGTCGGGCATGAGGGTTTCCGGTTCGATGATTTGGTGGGGCACGATCCGGTTGCGCTCATCGAGCAGGCACCAATCCGGTTTCCAATGGGTCCACTCGAGCCAGGGCTCGTGTTCGATGAAATCGGTGAACTTCTGCGCCGTGTAATTGGCCGCGATCATGCGCTGGCGCGGATCCGCCGGCAGATGATGGGCTCGCCGCCGGAAAGTCTCACTCAGCACGGTTTCCGTGGTGGCCTTGATCCCGGCGAGTTGGTCATCCGCGGCACGGGCCGCACTGGGAGTGCAGCTGCCGCCCAGCGTGTCGTGAAAGGAATTGAAGCAGAGACTCTCCCACGCTTGGGCGAGCACCGGTGCGGCGGCTTTGCGCTCTGCGGGCTTCGCCGTGGCCAGGGCGTTTTGCACTTGGGCGAGCAGGTTCTCGGCCCGGCGCACGCCGAGTTTGACCGGGCGGTGCGCCGTGTAACACCCGATGGCATGCATCTGCAGTTCGCCGGTGACGAGGGGCAGATGTTTGGTTTGCGGAGCGAGGGCCTTGAAGAATCGTTCCGGGGAGGAGAACTCGAGTCGCGCCCCGGGGATGGCATCACGATGGTCCTTCACCCATTGGATGATGTGTTCGTTGGGCCCGCCGCCGTGGTCCCCGACGCCGAGGAAGCACATGGTGTGAGAGACGCCTTTGGGCAAATCCTCGAGCGATCCCTCCACGTGCTGCAAGGTGGGTGGCGTGACCGTGCAATAGCCGTGGGCAATGCGGAAGGTGTTGATGATTTTGCCGCCAGGTTTGCCCCGCCAGCGAAAGACCCGGGCCGGCAATTTGGTCTCGTGCGCCATCGGGCGCATGAAGACGTAACTATCCTGGCCGTGTGCGGCCATGATATCGGGCAGGGCGGCGGAATGACCGAAGGAATCGACGTTGTAGCCGATGCGCGGAAAGAGGCCGAGGTGCTGCTTGAACCAGGCTTTTCCCAGGTTGATCTGCTGGTGCAGGTTTTCCCAGCATGGCAGATTGCAATCGGGCTGGATCCACCAGCCGCCGACCACCGACCAGCGGCCGGCCCGGATATGGGCCTTGATGCGGCGAAACAGGGCGGGATCATGTCGTCGCACCTGTTCGTAAACCCACGCTTCGCCCCGGGTGAAGATGATCTCGGGGTGGCGGTCGAGCGTGTTGCACATGGTGTAACACGTGTTCAGGCATTCATCGACCCCGGCGGTCCAGGGCCAGAGCCAGACCGGATCGAGATGGGCGTTCAGGACAATATGGACGGTGCGCATGGGAAGTGTGGAGGCGGCGGTCCGTGGCCGGCCCGACCGGGTCCGGTGGCTCAGCTCTCGGCCGAATTGGCTTTCTCGCGGTTGATGCGATGGTTCCAGCCGCGCAGGGTCAGGCGCAGGTTGGGGTGGCGATTGCCGGCTTCAATTTCGTCCTGACCGGAGTGCATTTGCACCAGGACGGTTTTGCGCAGCCGGTTGGAGCGGTTGTGCTTGGAACCGTGCAGGGTGAAATAGTGGAAAAAGACGACATCGCCCGGTTCGGCCTCGAGTGGCATCGCCCCCTCAAGGGGATATTGATCCAACAGGGCGCAGGGTTCCTGTCCGCTCGTGTGGGCGGCGCGGCCCAGTTTGTGCGAGCCCGGATAAACCCGCAGGCAGCCCATCCGATCAGTTGCGGGGGACACGTGAATCACCGCCGCCAACATCGTGTCTTTGACCGAGGGGAAATAGGACCAGTCCTGATGCATGGTGAACGGCATGCCGTTCGAGATGGGCTTCTGAAACAGCTTGGTGTGGTGCAGGATGATGTCGGGTCCAAGCAGGGCTGCGGTCACATCGAGAAACGCCTTGTCCTGGATGGCCTGCAACCAAGCCTGCGAGTAGCACTGCACGTTGTGGGTGTGCGTGAGCATGCTCCTGGCGCCACCGATCCGTTTTTGCAGTTCGCCCTTCCACTGGGTGTTGTCCTTGTCCCCCGTGGCCGCTAGTTGGCGCACGATGCGGTCAAAATCGCGGGTGAGGACCTTCATTTGCGCGGGTTTGAACAATCCCCGCGCCACACAGTAACCGTTGGCCTCGTAGAAGGCCTTGATCGTTTTGGGGTCGGTCATGGGGGAGGGGTGGACTGCCGTTGCAACCTACAGCCCCCGTGCCTGCAAGGCCCGGCTAAGCTCCTGCATGAAAGCCTGGGCATCGGCCGGGGAGGGGCGGTAACCGGGTTGCGAGATTTGCGTGAAACCAGGACGCCCGCTGGTGTCCACGATCCATTTGCCCGTGACTCCGTCGCTGAAGGTGACATCACCACTCGCGATGGCATTCGGGTTGAGAACGGCGTGATCGATGGTCACGGAAACATTGCCGCCGCCGGTGGCTTCGGGCTCAAGCTCATCGACGACCTCCGCGTCGTCGGCCGCAGCCGGCGCGGCAGCGGCCGGTGCGGCGGATGCCGGGGCGCCCTTGCTTACATCGCTGGTATCCGCCTTGGGTGCAGGATCCTTGAGCGTCAACTCGAGATCATCCACGAGAAAGCGCACATCCATGTAGGTCATGGTGATGTTGAACTGCTCGAGGAGCTTCTTTTGCACGGCGGAAAGGTTGTCCCCGGCGGTGACCCAGCCCGCGACGGTAGATTTTTGCTCAGGTGTAAGACTCATAAGTGAATGGCTTGATTGCTTCAGGCCGACAACCTAGCACGGAAATGACGGCCGTCCACCGGCAATGCTTCAACGGGCGAGCTGACTGCGTAAAAACTCTATGCTGCCCCGCATCCCGGAGTCCTGTTCAATCATGTTGTCCACCGCCTTGCAGGCATGGATGACGGTGCCGTGATCGCGCCCGCCGAAGGCATCGCCGATATCCTGCAGCGAGTGCTTGGTCAGGCAGCGGGACAGATACATGGCAATTTGCCGCGGGATGGCGATGTTGTTGGGGCGGCGCTTGCTGGTCATGTCGCTGTGCCGGATTTGGAAATGATCGGCCACCCGCTTCTGGATTGTCTCCATGGTCAGGATGTTCTGGGCCTGTTCCATCAACACGTCCTGCAGCAGGTTTTCGGTGGTCGCTAGGTCCAGGGACTTGCCGGTGAGGGTGGCGTAACTGCTGACCTTGATCAACGCTCCCTCAAGGCGCCGGATGTTCTTGGAGATATGCCGGGCGATGAAATTAACAATCTCGTCGGGGATGACCACCTTGAGGGTCGCCGCCTTGGACCGCAGGATCGCCACGCGGGTTTCGTAGTCCGGAGCCTGGATATCCGCGGGCAGTCCCCATTCGAAACGGGACACGAGGCGGGATTCGAGTTTTTCGATTTCACTGGCGCGACGGTCGCTGGAAAGGACGATCTGTTTGCCGGACTCGAAGAGGTCGTTGAAGGTATGGAAAAATTCCTCCTGGATGCGCTCCTTGCCGGCGAGAAATTGGACGTCGTCCAACAAGAGCACGTCGGCATGGCGATAACGTTGGCGGAATTTGGTCAGGCCGTTCTCCTGCAGGGCTTGAATGAACTCGTTGGTGAACTTCTCGGTGGAGAGGTAGCCCACCCGGGCCTCGGGATTGCGCCGCAGGATGGCATGACCGATGGCATGCATGAGGTGGGTCTTGCCCAAGCCGGTGTCACCGTAAAGGAAAAGGGGATTGTAAGCCTGGGCCGGGGCCTGGGCGACGGCGAGGGCGGCGGCGTGCGCCATCTGGTTGTTTGAACCCACGACAAAGTTCTCGAAGGTGTTGCGGGGGTTGAGCCCGCCGGTGACAGCGCCGCGGTCGTCATAACGACCCCCATTGCGGCGGGCAGCGGCCCGGGTGCGTTGTTGGCCTTCGGCGGCGGCATGGTCCGGACGGGCATCAATCCTGGGTGTAATGGTCCCGTTTTTCTTGAGGATCACGTTGACCATGCGCCCGGCATTCAGCCGCAGCCGCTGGGTGATCAGGTCCAGATAGTTGTCGTGGATCCAGATTGCCGCGAACTCGTTGGGCACGCTCAAGGTGATGCTTTCCTCGGTGGTTTCGAGGCATTGCAGGGGCTCGAACCACATTTGAAATACTTCCTCAGGAAATAATTCCTTTAAATCGCATTTCACGGTCTCCCAGAGGCTGGGAGGTAGGGACAAAGAGGGCATGGGCTGGCGGAAAGGTCGGGTTTATTCACATTGGGCACCGGGTGCTCGGAGGACACGCTGATTGCTCCAGTTCCATACCTTCAGGCAGCAGAAAATTTATGACCGGTCATCACTGGATGGATGGGATTGGAATGATAATGTATAAGACATTGATGACTAGCAGCTAACGGGGGGATGTTGCCCTCGACGGGGAACGGAGCTGGGACAGGCGTGAGAAAGAACAACAAACAGTGCTAAAAAACTGGAGAGGAGAGTAGTAACTGTGAACCGAAAACCATTTCAAGGTCAACTTCCTGACAAGTTGTTCACAGGGTTTTTGAGCATAACTTTTTCGATTTTTTTGTTGCCAAGATTTCAACCTTTTGAGGCCACCACATGTAGTTTTGTCACGGTTACATTCCGTTACCTATTGTTTTCATAGGTCACATCCGGGTGACAGCATCGTTACGGCACAAAAAATTGAATACATTTGGGGCCTCAGGCTGGTGTGACCTCGGCCCATTTGCCATGGGCCTTGATCAAGGCAATGAGATGGTCATCGGCCTCGGCCTGGGGAATGTTGTATTGGACGCACTGCTTGCCCACGTAGAGATTGATCTTGCCCGGGGCCCCGCCCACGTAGCCGAAGTCGGCGTCCGCCATTTCGCCCGGACCGTTCACAATGCAGCCCATGATGGCGAGCTTCACGCCCTTGAGATGACCGGTTTTCTCCCGAATGCGCTGCGTCGTGGCTTGCAGATCGAACAGGGTGCGGCCGCAGCTCGGGCAGGCGACAAATTCAGTTTTGGACGAACGCGTGCCGGCACCCTGCAGCACATTGTAGGTGAGTTTCAGTGCGCGAACCGCATCTGGCTCGGTCTCGATACTGACCATGTCGCCCAAGCCATCGCACAAGAGCCCGCCGGAGAGAAAGGCGGCCTCGAGGAGGCGGGAAAGAAAATCGGCCTTGGCGGCGACGGCGGTGCCGGGGGTGTTGCGGATCCACAAGGGCGCCCGGGAACCGATCGTGCGGAGGGCATCGGCCAACTGGCGGTATCCGCCGAGGGCATGGCCGCAATCGGCCGGCGTGGCGGACAAGGTGAACAGCAGGCCCCGGTCACCCAATTCACGCAATGTCTCCCCGAGCACCGGAAAGTCAGCCGGCTGGATTTGCGCGGCGAGCAACAGGTTTTTTTCGCGGGTGAAGCGGACAAAGTCCGCGAAGGTCGATGCGTCATTCCGGTCGAAACCACGCAAAATCACGGTGCCGGCGGGCCAGGCATCCGGCTGGGCCCGCAGTTCGTCGACCGTCAGCTTCGCGGGCAGTTCGAGCACCAGGAATGTGCCGGGTGTCGGATTGAGCCCGGTCAATTCACTGCCGTGCGTGACGGGCACCAGCAACCCTTCCACGGGAGTGTCGGCCAGGCGGACTATGGCAAATTGCGCTTGCGTGGCCGGCAGGGCTGAGACGGACGGGATCCGCACCACTACCGCGGGGGGATGCTCGGAACCGATCGTAACCTGGCCGCCCAATTGCAGCAGATTAGTTTCGCGCCGGGTAAAATGATAGGGATCGATCGCGTCCGGGGTCGACCTTGGCTTGGAGGCATTTTCCCACAGGGACATCGTCTTGTCGGCGATGGCGCGAGCGACCGGGATTTCGTAGACGGAATCCTCGGTCAGTGAGACGCGAATCGTGTCACCCAATCCATCCAGCAGCAGTGAACCAATGCCAATGGCGCTCTTGATGCGGCCATCCTCGCCGTCACCCGCCTCGGTCACGCCCAGATGCAGAGGGTAATGCATGTCTTCCTGCGCCATCCGTTGCACCAGCAGGCGATAGGCCTGGATCATGACCTTGGGATTCGATGCCTTCATCGAAAGGATGGTCTGTTTGAAACCGTGGGCTTCCGCGATGTGGAGGAACTCGAGGGCACTTTCCACCATGCCGAGCGGTGTGTCGCCGTAACGGTTCATGATGCGGTCGCTGAGTGAGCCGTGGTTGGTGCCGACCCGCAGGGCCCGGCCGAGCGTGCGAGCCCGTTTCACCAGGGGTGAAAAGGAATCATGGAGCCGCTGCAATTCGCGCTCGTATTCCGCGTCGGTGTATTCCTTGACCGCGAAGCGCTTCTTGTCGGCGTAATTGCCGGGGTTGACGCGGATTTTTTCGACATGCTCCACCGCTTCCATGGCGGCGGTGGGCAGAAAATGAATATCGGCGACGAGGGGGACGCCGCTGAAGCCGGCGGCGGAAAATTCGGCCCGGATCGTTTGCAGGCACTTGGCCGCGGTGACATTGGGGGCGGTGATCCGCACGATTTCACAACCCACCTCGGCCAGGGCGATGCACTGCCGCACCGTGGCGGCGATGTCCTGAGTGTCACTGGTGGTCATCGACTGGATGCGCACCGGGTTGTTTCCGCCCACCCCCACACCGCCCACCCTCACTTCATGGGTGGTTCGGCGGACCGAGTGGCTGCGGGAGGCGCAATAGGGCATGGCGTCTTTATTGGTCATTTCTTATTGGCGATTGATCAATGCCAATCCCGCGCGCGACCGGGCGGATTTGTAATAGGATACGTCACAAGCCGGCGGCGGCACCGGGGGAGACCGGCGCGGCACCGGTCCGGAATCCCAAACTCAGGGTGCCGTCGTTTCCTCGGTCGGGGCTTTTTCACTGCGATGGTCGCGGACTATCCGCCGGACATCGAAAAAGCTGACGTAGAGGATCATGGAGAAGAGCAGCAGGACAAAGGTGCTCTGGGTCGCCATGATGAAATTGGTGGGCAAGGCCCGGCCACGCAGTTTGGCAATGGTGGCAAAGAGCATTTGGCCGCCATCCAGCACGGGGATGGGCAGGAGATTGAAAATGGCCAGGTTCACATTCACCAGAATCGTGAACATGAGAATGGCCGTGAGGCCGGCCTCGGCGGCGCTGTGCAAGATGCGAACGATGCCCACCGGCCCGGAGACTTTGGACAGGCCGATGTCGGACTGCGGATTGATCAGACTGCTCAAGGTGCGCACCGTCATCAGGGCATGACTGGCGATCTGCGCGAAGGGGGAGGGATGGGTGAGGGTGTAACCTGTGGTCAAGGCCAGTCCCAGCGTGGTCCCGGCTTCCGTGCGGGCGGGAATGGTCAGGGTGAGCTTGCGTTCGCCCCGTTGCACCACGGTGGCGATCGGCGTGTCCTTGGCGTCCGCGATGATCTCCTGGTAGGCGCTGGCATTGATCACCATTTTGCCGTTGAGGGAGAGAATCTCGTCGTTCGCCTTGAACCCGGCCAGCTCGGCGGCGCTGCCCTTGGTGACCGCCATGACAATCAGTTCGTAACCGGAATCGATGCCCACCCGGCGAAACTGCTCATCACCGGACAATTGCGGATAGATGGATATGTCCTGCTGGTGTCCGCCGCGTTCGATGGTGAACACGGTCTTCGGTTGGCCGGTGGCGGTGCGGCCGGAGCCGGTCACGATGGTCTGCACCACATCCATCCAGTCGCTGACTTTTTGCCCATCGATGGCCTTGATGACATCGCCCACTTGCAAACCGGCCTCAAAGGCGGGGGAGGGGACCTTGGTTTCATCGGCCAAGGTCAGGGTCGGGCTCACATAACCGATCCGCGTGGTGGCGGTCACGCTGCTGGTCGGTTGACCGACGAACCAGGTGACGCAGGCCAGGGCGAAAGCGAAGATCATGTTGAAGGCCGCCCCGGCGACAAACACGATCATCTTGGTAGCATAGGAAATGGGCGGGAGTTTTTCGATATCCACCGAACTCTCGCCCTCGATGCCGCTCAACGCGGCCAGCTGAGGCAAAGTCACATAGCCGCCGAGGGGCAGCCAGGACAGGCGGTATTCGACTCCGTCCTTGCCCCGCCAGGAGAAAATCTTGGGACCGAATCCGATGGAAAATCGCTCGACGTGCACGCCGCGCCGGCGGGCGGCCAGAAAATGCCCCAGTTCATGGACAAAAATGGAGCCGCCGAAAAACAGCACGACCAGGAAGATCGACCAGACGTTGGAAAGGAGGGTTTGGAGGATATCGATGGGCACGAAGGTCAGGATTTGAAACGGGTCAGTTGGGCGTGGGCAATACGGCGGGCCTCTGCGTCGCAATTAAGAACAGTGGCAAGGTCGGCGGGTTCCGCGTGATTGGTCAGTTGCAAAGTGCTATCCACGACCTGCGGAATCGCAAGAAAACGTATTTTTCCCGTGAGAAACGCGGCGACGGCGACTTCGTTGGCGGCATTGAACACGGCGGGGGCGCAGCCGCCGGTGACCATGGTGGCCATGGCCAGGCGGAGCATCGGAAATCGCTCCAGATCAACCGGGCGAAAATCGAGGGAAAGCAGCCTGGTGAAATCCAGCGGCGAATCCACGCCGGGGGCGCGTTCCGGATAGAGGAGGGCGTGCTGGATGGCGAAGGTCATCGAGGGCGGGCAAAGTTGGGCGAGCATGGCCCCGTCCTGATATTCAACCAGGCAATGCACGATGCTTTGCGGGTGCAGCACCGCCTGACATTGCTCCGGTCGCAGACCAAACAGGCACTGGGCCTCGATCAATTCCAAACCCTTGTTGGCCAGCGTCGCGGAATCGACCGTGATCTTTGGACCCATTGCCCAGTTGGGGTGTTTCAGGGCATCCGCCGGCGTGACCTGGGCCAGCCGTTCCACGGGCCAGTCGCGAAAGGCCCCGCCACTGGCGGTCAACATGATGCGGCGCACCCCGGCGTGGGGGTGCCCCTGGATGCATTGAAATACCGCATTGTGCTCACTGTCCACCGGCAGCAGTTGCACCTTGGCCGCCTTGGCCGCCGCCATGACAAACTTGCCGGCGAGCACGAGGATCTCCTTCGAGGCCAGGGCAATGGTTTTTCCGGCCGCAATCGCGGCGAGGGTCGGCTCGAGTGCGGTCGTGCCCACCACGGCCACCAGCACGATGTCGGCCTCGGTCATTTGGGCCAAGGCCACCAAACCGGCCATGCCGTGGTGAAATTGGGTCCCGGGGATGAAGCGCCCCGAGGCTTTGGCCGACGCCCCGGCGGTGTCACTGAACAAGCCCACGTGTTTGACCCGGTGGAGTTGGGCGATGCCGGCGAGTTTTTCCCAATCCTGCCGCGCGGCAATCCCCACGAGCTCGAGCCGGTCGGGATGCGCGGCAATGACCCGCAGGGCGTTCTCACCGATGGAACCGGTGGCACCGAGCAGGACGACGCGCTTGCGTGAATTTGGAGGGGATGTGGCCACGAAAAAGGGGAGATTGCCGCACCTTCACCGTGGGGGGCAAGCGAAGAGGCGGGGTGGGGCCCGTCCCTCTGCCTTGGGTTCAGACCAGGTTGAGCAGGAAGAACCCGAGTGGTGCCGTCAGGATCAAAGAGTCGCTGACATCAAACATGCCGCCGATGCCGGGGATGATGCCGCCGGAATCCTTGATGGCGGCCCGGCGCTTGAGGATCGACTCCACCAAATCCGACACGATGGCGGTCATGGCGATCGGAGCCGCGATCATGGCGGCGTGAAGCGGGGTGAGGTTGGCGGGGAGTTGATCCCGGGCCAGCCAGGCAATCAGGGCGCCGACGCCCATGGAGACCACCACGCCACCGAACGCCCCTTCCCAGGTCTTCTTGGGGCTGATATCCGGGGACATCTTGTGTCGCCCAATGGCCAGTCCGGTGAGCAAGGCGCCGACGTCGCAGAACTTGGCCACCGCCACCAGCCAGAGAAAGAGGAGCAGCCCCTGATTGGGCGCCGCCGGATTCGAAATCACGATCCGCACCAAATACTGCAGCAGGAGGGCGATGTAGACCAAGCCGAAGATCGTGGAGGCGAGGGCCTCAACCCGTTTATCCGCCGGACGCTCACCGATGATGCGCAGGGAGAAAATGATCACGGCCAAGGCCAGCACATGATGGGCGTTGAGGCCGAAACGCTGCTCCAGCCAGGGCGCCAGGGTGATGAGCCCCCCGAGGGCCATGCCCAGTCGATCGAAGGGTGCCAGGCCGGCGCCGGTCAACAGCTGGTAGAATTCCCGCAGGGACAGGATGGAGATCACACCGATGAGCATGACGGCACCGGTGGTGCGAAAATACCAGAGCGCTCCGGCCACGATGGCCCAGAGCAGCACAGTGCTGAAAATACGTTTGGCCATGGAATCAGGGGGCGGACGGGGTGGGGTTCTTAAGCTGGGCACTGGTCAAACCGTAGCGGCGCTCGCGTTTGCCGTATTCCTCCACTGCGGCGAGGAGGTCGGCCTTGCTGAAATCGGGCCAAAACACCGGGGTGAAAACCAATTCGGCATAGGCACCCTGCATCAGCAGAAAATTGCTCAGGCGGGTTTCACCCGAGGTGCGGATGATCAAGTCGGGATCGGGCAGATCGGCGGTGTAAAGGTAACGACTGAAGGTCGCCCAGGCATCATCGTTGAGCTTCGCTTTGCCCGCGGCCACGGCGGCGGCATAAGCCCGGGTGGCATCGATGATCTCGGTGCGCGCGCCGTAGTTGAGGGCAAGCACCAGCGTGTAATCCGTGAATTCCCTGGTCGCCTCGATCGTGTGGTTCAGGTGCTTTTGCACCCCGGCGGGAAGGTCCTGCGTCCGTCCGATGGTGCGCAGGCGAATGCGGTTTTTGATGAAGGTGTTGAGTTCCTTTTTCAGGTAATACTCCAACAGGCCCATCAGGGCCCCGACCTCATCCTGGGGCCGGTTCCAGTTTTCCACCGAGAAGGCATACAGGGTCAGCGTGTGGAGTCCGATCTCGCGACCGGCATCGGTTATCGTGCGCACGGTTTCAACCCCGCGGCGGTGGCCTTCGATACGGGGCAGGCCGCGCTGCTGCGCCCAACGACCATTGCCGTCCATGATGATGGCGACATGCTGCGGAATCTTCGGGCTGACACTGGACGACATGGGTAGTCCGGAGAGTTAGGTCAGCTGGCCTCGGTTTGACAAGGGGGAAGGGTGGGACAGATTGTTCTCATGAACAACACCCTGACTCCCGAGGAAATCGTGGAAGCACTCAAGGGCCTTTCCGGTTGGAAACACGAAAACGATGCGCTCGTGAAGGAATTTACGTTCAACAGTTTCCGCGAGGCCATGTCCTTCATGGTGCGAGCCGCCTTTGAGGCTGAGAGCCTGAATCATCATCCCGAATGGACCAATGTTTACGACACGGTGTCAGTTCGCCTTTGCACCCACCATGTCGGCAACAAAATCACCACCAGTGACGTGCAACTGGCCCAACGCTTCGAGAAAATCAGCTGGGTGAAGTAAACGTGGTTTGCTGTTAGGGGAAGTCACCGTGGCTTCTAGTTGGGCGATGGCGGGGAATAGGCCTGAAACGCGCGCCGACTTGCGGCAAGACTGGGGGCATGACCGAACCTGCAGCGAACATCCCGCCAAGGTTGCAGCGATGCCGGGCCACCCTGGCCTGCCAGCCGGTGGCGCAGGCGCCGCTCTACACCCCGGCGATTTCCTGCGGGGTGGCTTCCGCCTTGCTGGGGCGACCGGTGCACACCGGCACCGGCTCGTTGCACTTCGCCGAAGTCGCCGCCTGGGCGGAGGGCGTCACCGCGCATGATGAGTTTGCGGCCCGCCTGCCCGTGGACCTGGTGGACGTTCATCGGGCCCTTGACTTGGATGTGCTGCGCATGCCCTGGCGCATGAATGCGCAACCGGATGCACGCATCGACGAGTTCACCTTTCGTTTCGGACCGGAATCCGGGGAGCACGCCATCTGGCAATACCAGCCGGTCACCGCGGACTTCAGTGTGAGTTATCAGTCCCCGCGCCTGGATCCACCGGAGGTGCGCCTGCGCCGTGAAGTGCTCCGTTTGGAGATGACCCTGGCCGACCCCATGTCCGCGGCCCGGACCGAAATCGCACCGACCTTGGAGTTGTGGCGGCGACATGGGCGGGAATTTTTTGTCGTTGGGGCGACGGCGCATATCGGGGTGGGGCTGGAACCCGAAAATCTGGAACTGATGGTGACCGAACCGGATTTGGTGCGCCGGTGGTGTCTGCTGCAGGCCGACTTTGCCATCGCGGTGGGTCGGGCACTGATCGAGGCCGGCTGCCCTCCCGTGATTTTTGGCGGCGGCGATCTCGCGGGCAACCAAGGGCCGTTCTATTCACCCGGCATGTTTCGCGATCTGGTGCTGCCCGGCTACGTCAAGGCCCTGACGGAACTGAACCGGATGGGCGTGCATTATTTTTTCCGCAGTGACGGCAACCTGTGGTCGCTCATGGACATGTTGTTTGCCGAGGCCGCCTGCCCGGGCTACGGTGAAACGGACCGTGATGCCACGATGACCGTGACGGCGGTGCGGGCCCGGTTTCCGCATCTGATCATCTGGGGCAATGTGTCCTCGGCGCTCCTCGCGCGCGGCACGGCAGCTGCAGTCCGGGCTCAGGCGGAGGCCGCGTTGGCAGAGGCCGGTGGTCGGGGCTATTTCCAAGGTTGCTCGAATGCGCTGATTCAAGGCACCCCGCTGGAAAACATCCGGGCGTTGTTTGCCGCGCGGTGACAAAAATCAGCCAATGCCGAGATACTGTTCGGCGAAGCGCACCCAGGTGTCGCTGGTGATTTCCGGGGCATTGCAGCGGACAATATTGAGGGTGACCTGTAATTCCACGAGGGCCTTGGCGAAGGCGGCTTTGCGGGAGCGATCCCCTTTGAGGATGGCCTGGCGCAAAGCGGGCGTGGTCATCGGCTCGATGCGCACCAGCTCGTAAATCTTTTGGGCCAGGGGACTGCATTGGACCACCGGACGGTGAAACGCGGGGTGGTGCACCTTTTTGAGATAGTCCAAGGTCATGAGCACGGATTTCCCCTTGGCGCCCTTGCCGTAGAAAATCTCGTCCGGGTAATCAGCCGGCAATTGGTTTTTCCAACTCCAGACCGCCCCCACCTTTTGACCCCAGCCTTTTTCGCCCGGTAGTTTTTCGGGCAGGTCAATTGCGTCCCAGAGATTGGCCAGGTTTGATTTCGGGTCGGCGAACACGAGGCAGACTCCGACCTTGCGCACATGGGCGAGCGCCTGCTTGAGCGTGCGGATGTGGGGTTTGGTTTTCATGAGGGGCAGGGTCACCACGGATTCCCGCGGATTGAACATCAAGCGATAGACTTGCGGTAAACGGCCTCGGTCTTGGTGTTGGTGTAGCCCAGTGCGGGGTAGAAAGCATGGCTCTCCACGCGTTCCACATTGCTGAAAACCACGATGATTTTTGCCCCGATGGTTTGCGCCCATTGCTCAGCCGCGGCAACCAAGCGACGGCCTACCCCCTGTCGACGATGGGTGTCGGCGACCACCAATCCAGTGATCTGCACGCGAAAACCCGAGGCCAGGGTGTCAAATGCGTGCGCGGTCAGCCAGCCACAGGGAGTCTGCAGTGAGTCCTCGGCTACGATGGCAAACTGGCTGGGCTCCCGCACAATTTTCTGCAGACGATTGGTCATGGCAGAAATATCGGTTGGATACCCCAACGTGGCTGACAATGCGGCAATGGTTTTCGCGTCACCAGTCCGGGCGCTGCGAATTGAAATCATGGCCACATGCCGGTAGTCATCAGACGGTTAAGAGTGGTCGTTACAGCCCCAGCATGAAATTAAAGGTGCGGTCGGCCTCGCCGGGGAGGCCCTCGTGACCGTAGTCGGGATAGAACACGACTTCCTTCTTGCTGGTGATTTTGTTGTAGGCGGCGAATTGCGACGAAGGCGGACAGATGGTGTCCATCAGGCCGGTATACATGAGCACCTCGGCCTTGATGCGGGGCGCGAGATGCTGGCAGTCGATGTAGCCGAGTTTGGTGAAGAATTCGTCCTCCCGTTCGTGGCGCGGATCGAACATGCGGAAGAAATAGCGCAGTTCGTCGTAGGCATCCTTGGCCAGGTCCATTTCCCAGACCCGGCGGTAATCGCAAAGGAAGGGGAAAATCGGGGCCGCCCGCTTGATGCGGGGCTCGAGGGAGACACAGGCGAGGGTGAGTCCGCCCCCTTGCGACCCCCCCATGGCTCCGACGCGGTTGGCATCGACTTCATCGAAACTCATCACGACCCGGGCGAGTTGCGCGGTATCGAGGTAGATCTGGCGGAAGGCGAGTTTGCGGGGATCGGGGTCCTCAAGCCCCCGCACAATATGGCCGCGCAACGTGCTGCCCTTGACGCCGCCAATATCCTCGGAACGTCCGCCCTGGCCGCGCGCGTCGAGTGCGGCAACGCAGAATCCCTCGCCCGACCAGGCCAACCGGCTGACAAAATCACCGCCGTTGCCGGAATAACCGTGGAATTGCAACACAGCCGGGCACTGGGCGGGACGGACTTTGGGGCGGACGTATTTTGCGTAAATCCGCGCCCCACCGACTCCGGTGAACCAAAGGTCAAAAGCCTCGCTGTGCCGCGGGGTGATGGCGGCGGACGGCACCAACTCGGGTTGCGGATCGGTGGCATCGAGCTCGCGCAGCGCTTCGTCCCAATAGGTGTCGAAGTCGGCAGGGCGGGGATTGAGGCCCTGATATTTCAGGAGTTCTGGAACCGGTTTGTCGATGAGGGGCATGAAGAATTTTGTTTCGCGTTCTTGCGTTGGGTAAAACGAACAGAGGGATTCGGAGGAAATTCAGAAAAGACGCAAGAAGGAGCGTGGACCGACATCGAAACTGGCCGGAGCAGTGGGGCGGGGTTGGTCCAGGATGCGCTGGAGACGACCCTGCCCGTCAAAGACCCCGAGACGGCAGTCCGGCCGCAACTGGACGTAGAATTCCCGAGCGTCCGAATCGAAGGCGAGCGTGCCCGGAAACACATCGCGCGCCAGGACAATGCGCCCGAGACGCCGTCCGTTGAGATCATAGGTGATGAGAGCGTTGGGGTCATCGCCGGGCAGGACATGGAACACATTGCGGACTTGGTCGTAAGCCAACCCGGCCACGGGCATGGTCGTGTCGGCCAGGGGAATGGCGCGCACGAACTTGCCGTGGAGGGTGATCTCAATGATGACCGGATTGGTGGGGTGGCCCAGAAACAGATGGCGGTCCCGGGAGCGGATGGCGATGTCGCCCCCGCCCGTGGCAGGAACTTCCGGAGCGGTGAATTCGCGCTTGATGCTGCGGTCGGGCCGGTCGACCACGCGGAAGGCGTTGCCCGGGGCCAACCGCAAAAACAGGTGGTCCGTGAAGGAATCATAGGCAACCCCGAGCAGGGATTCCCGGGGTTGGAGAAAACTGGGCACATCCATGGTCACGATGCCCGCGGCGGCATGGTCACTGATTATTTCAGGCCGTTCCGGGCCGGCGACGTAGAGATGATTGGGGCCGGGCGTGGCGCAACCGGTCAGGGTGAGAACAAGGCAGCTCAAGGTCAGGCCGGGCGTCAGGACGGGGAGGAGCTTTCGGATTGTCATGGAGCAGGCTCGGCGTGTTAGTCGCGGGATGAAAGTCGCATTTATCAGTGGCACGAGCATCGTGAATTCCGATTTGTTCGCTGCTTGGGAGGTCAGGACGATCAATACGGCCCACGGCGATGTCACCTACAAAACCAATGACAAATTTGTGCTGATCAACCGGCATGGTTACGGTTTCCCGCTGCCGCCGCATGCGATCAACTACCGGGCTAACATCCGCGCCCTGGCGGATCTCGGCTGCCGGGACGTGGTGTCGCTCAATTCGGTGGGGTCGCTCAAGGCGGAGTTGCCTCCCGGCACCTTTGTCTCGTGCAGCGACTACGTGGGCCTGCAACAGGGTCCGGCGACATTTTACGACCAGGAATTGAAGGGCGGGGCACCCGGCATTGCCAACAACCTGATCCCGCTCCTGCTGGAAAAGCTTTCACCTGAGTTCACCATCCATCCCGGCAAGGTCTACGTGCAGATGCGCGGACCGCGCTTTGAGACCAAGGCGGAGATTCGGATCGTGCAGCATTGGGGCGATGTCATCGGCATGACGGCGTGTCACGAGGCGGATTTGTGCACGGAGGCCGGCTTGAGCTACAACAGTCTCGCCCTGATCGACAATTACGCGAACGGGCTCGAGGGCACCGAGATCGACTTCACGAAGTTCAAGGACCTGGTGAAGGGAAACCAGGCCAAGGTGAACCGGCTGTTCGTGCGGATGCTCGAAATACTCGGCTGAGACGAAATCAGGGCAGCAGGTGCTTTTCGATCCGGCGGTCGGGCACGAGCCAGATGACCGCCACGCCGACGTAAAACCCCACGCCCAGCCACGGCAGCCAGAAAGCTGCGGCGATGCCGAGCGCGTAGAGAATGATTGAAATGCGACCCTTGGCATCGGATCCGATGGCGCGGACCAGGGTCGAGTCCTGGTCGTGGCAGGCGAGCAAGGTGCGCACGAGAATGTAATAGGCCACTGCGGCCATGAACAAAACCCCGCCGTAGAGTGCCACGGTATTTGTGGCGAAGTGATTCTCGCCCATCCAGGCCGTCGTGAAGGGAAACAAGGAGAGCCAGAACAGCAGGTGCAGATTGGCCCAGAGCACTCCGCCCTTCACCTGCTTTGCCGCCTGCAAGAGATGGTGGTGGTTGTTCCAGTAGATGCCGAGGTAGATGAAACTGAGCACGTAGCTCAGGAAGACGGGCAAGAGCGGCAGCAGGGCGGAAAGGCTTTCGCCGTGCGGCACCTTCAGTTCCAGCACCATGATGGTGATGATGATCGCGAGCACTCCATCGCTGAACGCCTCGAGCCGTGATTTGGGCATGACAGGCATCAAACGCGACCATCCCGCGGGTGCAAGTATATGCTCGCGGCATAAAGCCGTTCCCACCCGAGCCCGGGTGAGTTCCAGCCTTGGTAGAGAATATTTGTTATCGGGGGTTTGATGTGTTTGGTGGTGGTTACCATGAAGAAAATTGGCGTAATTGGCTTGGGCATTATCGGTCGCATCTGGGCCGGACACTATCAATCGGCGGGCGTGTTGGTCGGCACCTGGAATCGCACGGCCAAGCCGGATGCCCCCCTGGGTCTGGCCTCACCCGAGGCGGTGGCCACGGCGGCCGACGTCGTGCAGATCGTGGTGGCTGATCCCCCGGCGGTGGAAGCTATCCTGACACGGATTCTCCCGACCTTGGGTCCGGGCAAGATCGTCGTGCAGTCGAGCACGATCGATCCGGCCAGCAGTTCGAAGTTCAGGGATCTGGTTTCGGCCACGGGGGCCCGCTACCTCGAGGCCCCGTTCACCGGCAGCAAACCGGCCGCCGAGGCCCAACAGACGGTCTACTATCTGGGCGGGGATTCCGCTTTGATTCAGGAACTGGAGCCCCTGTTCAATATCGTGTCGTCATCGCGCTTTCATATCGGCGACAATGTGCAGGCCTGCACGCTGAAGCTCGCGATGAACCTCAATATATCCGCCCACATGCAGGCACTGTGTGAGGCGCTGACGATGGTGCGTCGGGCCGGGGTGACCGACGAGGTGTTCTTCAACGCCCTCGGCAAAAATGCCAGCAGTTCGGGCGTGACGAAGCTCAAGGAGCCCAAGTTGCGGGCGGGTGATTACTCCCCGCAATTTTCGGTGAAGCACATGTTGAAGGACATGCGCCTGGCCTCGCGCATCAACGGTTGTGAAGATTTTCCGGTGCTCGATGTCGTGCGGGACCGCCTGGCGCAAGCCGACCGCGCGGGCTACGCCGACGAGGATTTTGCCGCATTGATGAAGCTGCTTGGCTGACGCTCTGGCCCCGGTAGGGCATCACCTTGGTGACGCCGCGCGACCGGAGGCACGCACCAAGGTGCGGCCCTACACGCTGGAGGCCGTCGTCACGTCGGTTTGATACAGACGGCGGTCGCTGAAGATGTCGGTCCACTTGGCGGTGTCGGTGAATTCGTCAGGCAGGTGCTGTTGCAGCGGGCCGAAGGTGCCCACGAGGCCGAGGAGGATGTGCGGGTGTTCGGCGAGCAGTTCGGGCCGGCGGGAGTTCCAGGCGGCCTCCACGGTTTGACCGAAGCGGCGGACGGCGTCGCGGATTTCGCCTCCGCGATGATGGGGCGCCAGGTCGCCGGTGAACTTCAGGGTGTAGAGTGCGTCGAGTTCGAGGTAGCTGACGGGATAATGACCGGGATCGTCGAGCCAGCGGGCGTCAGGCAATTGCATTGCGAGCACGCTGTCGATGAGGCGCTCGGGCGCCGGGAAGGGATGGTGGTGATGTTGATAAATCGGCAGGATGTGCGCGCAGCCACCGAGGGCTTGGTGACGGTCGGTATGCGGTATGCCCCGCACCCACCAGCCGGTGTCGCGGTCGAGATGGTCGTCGAGCCAGGTGAACACCGCCTGCTTCCATTCGTCCGGGCAGGTCGCGCTCATGCTGTAGCAATGCATGCCGCCCCAAAACAGATGCGAGGCCGACCACTGCGCGGCCCAGTCGATTTGCCGGAGCCACGTGCCGACCTGATCGACCGGGATCAAGGGCGTGTAGAGCGAGTGGGGGTAACGCATGCGTTCGCCGAGAGCCCCCAATGCGCCGATCACCATGCCGTGGGCGTGCAACTGCGAGTGATGCGTGAAGACATCGGTGAACGTGCCGTCGGGTTTTTGAAAGGAATTGATGTGATCCGCCCAGCCCAGACGTTCCGCAGCGGCAAGCGACAGCCTGAGGTCATCGCCCATCAGGGTCCGCATGATGGCGACATCGAGGGAAGCATAGAGATCGGTCCGGCGACCCCGGCCACCCCGGTAACTGCCGGCCGGGCCGTCGCGGTCGCGCAGACTTTCGAGGTGGGCGGTCAGGATGTTTCGCACGCCAGTGAGGTTCATGACGGACAATCTCATTGCCACCGGGGTCGACGGAGGCGAAGAAAATCAAATGGACCCCGCCCTTTCCGCCCGGCTGCAGCGTGAACTGCAACGGACCCACCCCGATCAAGTGGTGTATGTGCCGCAGAGCCTCGACGGGTCGACCCGCGACACGGGCAACGAGCATTTTCTCGTGTCCGAGCATCCGCAGGGCGGTTTGTTTGCGGTGTGGACCCAGAGTTCCTATGAAGGCCAGCCCGACCAGCGGGTCGTCTTTGCGCGCAGCCTTGATCATGGTGAAACCTGGTCGGCCCCGAAATTCATCGCCGGTCCGGCCGATGGCGGGGGCATCGCGAGCTGGCAGTTCCCCCTGATTTCCAAAACCGGCCGCATCTATCTCTACTACAACCGCTATGTCGGCCGGCACGACTACGCGATGTCCACCTGCGGCGTGATGGCCGGCAAGTATTCCGACGATGGCGGGGAAACGTGGTCGGCGGAGCAGGTCGTGCCAATGCCGCGCAGTTGCTGGGACCATCCGGATGAGGGCATCCCCTCCAACTGGATCATCTGGCAGAAGCCGCTGAAGTTTTTCGACGGAAAATACTTTGCCGGCTTCACGCGCTGGGTGAGCCCGGCGGTGTCGGGGCCGCGACGCGTGGACTATTGGTGGTCGCAGGCCTCGGTCGTCGAGTTCATGCGGTTTGAGAATGTGGACGACAACCCCGAGCCGCGCGATCTGCGCATCAGTTGGATTTGCGCCAACGAGCAGGCGTTGCGCTACGGCCACATTGGGCATCCCGACGTAAGCGTGGTGCAGGAGCCGGCGATTGTGCCCTTGCCGGACGGTCGGTTGTTTTGCGTGATGCGCACGAATGCCGGGCATGCCGTGTGGTCCGAGTCCCCGGACCAGGGCGACTCCTGGACCCAGCCCGTGGCGCTGCGCCAGACGGACGACCGCCTGCCGTTGCCGCACCCGTGCAGCCCGTGCCCGATTTACGAGATCGCGCCGGGCGAATACATTTTTCTGTTTCACAACCACGACGGTCACATGGGCGGCTGGGGGCCGATGAACAGTGAAAGCCATCGGCGACCCATCTGGCTGGCGCGGGGATTATTTCGCCCGGGTGCGAAGCAGCCGGTGTGGTTTTCGGAACCTCAGTTTTTCATGGACAACGGCGGGGTGCCGATGCGCCGCGCGGATCTGGCCATGTATGCCAGCACCACGCCGACCGCCGACGGCCTCACCCTGTGGTATCCCGAACGAAAATTCTTCCTGCTGGGGAAAAAAATCACGCGGGAATCGCTCGCGGCTGTCGCGGTGCCCTGATCGGGCGCTGGATGCTACTGCCAGACGGTTGCGCGCGGCGAACAGCCGAGGTTTTTTTTGAACACCCGGTGAAACTGCGGGTAGCTGCCAAAGCCGGCGGCGAGGGCGGTATTGAGCATCGTGTGCCGCTGTCCGTTGCCATACAGACTCAGAAACTTGGCGAGACGCTGCCGGTTGCGGAAATCCACGATCGTCACGCCGGTTTGCTGCTTGAACAGGCGACTCAGGCGCGAGGGACTCAGACCGGTTTGCCGGGCGAGTTGGACAAGGTTTATCGTGTCACTGTCGCGCTGGAGGATTTGCGCGGCCTTGTCGACGGCGGGGTGCACATCCTCGATGGGAATGGCGCTGGCATTTTCGAAGAATTGCCAGGCCGTAAGTAATGCGTAGCCAAGGCCGGAATTGAAATAGGCGGCCTGCGCCTTGGTGGTCACGACGGTTTCCAGCAGGGTGCAGAGCTGCTGCATTTGTTTCAAAGGCAGTCGGCGGCAGACCGCGGTGCTGGCGCGGTCTTGGCGGAGGGCCGCGTGGTTGGCATCGGTGGCGAGGACGCCGAGGGCCTGGGGTCTGACCACGCCGATCCACATTTCGAAATCGGCGGTTTCCTGCACGAGCACATGACTTTGTGTCGGGTAGAGCCAAATGAGGTCGCCGCGGTGCACCTGGCATTTTTCGTTATCCAGCAGGTAAATGCCCGCCCCGCGGGTGATGAGGTTGAACTCCAACTCGACGTGGTGGTGGTAGGTGTGGCGCCAGTCTTGAAAACGGTAGTGCCAGAGGTTGCCCTGCCAGTCTTCCGGGAGATTCAACGCTTCAAGCATGGCGACAAAAAATGATAGGTTGATGCCGCAAAACGAGAAGAAACCACGGGAATTATCAGGTAGGATCGCCGGCACCATGCCCCTCGTTACACCCGAACAGATCGAACTCTATCAGAAAGAAGGCTACATGATCCTGCCGGGAGTGATCCCGCCCGACATGCTCACCATGCTGCGCGAAGAGTGTTCCTATTTTCTCGGCTACAAGGACGCGTTGATGGACACCCAAGGGGTCGAGGTGGACGGCATCAACCATCGGGGCAAGCGATACTTCATCAGCAACCTCTATCGTCTGAGCAGCCGCATGCGGGATTTTCTTTTCAGTCCACTGATGGCGGACATCGCGCAAGCTGCACTCGGACCCGAGGTGTATTTGTTCAACGAGCAATGGGTCGTGAAGAATGCGGAACAAGGGATGAAGTTTAGCTGGCATCAGGACAGTGGTTACGTGAAGCGCAGTCATCCAAATACGAATCACCCGCCCTATCTAACCTGTTGGTGCACCTTGGACGATGTCAGCGAGGAAAATGGCACGGCGTATATCCTGCCTCACTCGCGTGGTGGCACCCGTGACAAGATCATGGATCACGTTGAGGAGCCCGGCACTCACGATCTGGTGGGTTATCAAGGCGACGACCCGGGCGATCCAGTGATTGTGCCGGCTGGCAGCATGGCGTGTTTTACCAGCTATACCCTGCATCGTAGCGGTCCAAATTTGACCAACCGTATGCGCCGCATTTACTTGCCACAGTATGCCTCCGCTCCAATCGGTGGTGACGATCTCAAGCAATGGGCGATGGCGGTGCCCTTCATCAAGGACGGCTCGATCATCTACGATCGGGCCACCGATACGCCGGAAAACCACGGTCCGCAGAACGCCATCAAGGTGTGAAAGACTAGTCGGTAACTTTAGACGTCACGTTCGGTTTCCGGATTCTCCAGAGTCACGCGCATAAAGTCGGCGATGTGGATTATGGCGGCCTGGCTTTCCGGCAGACCACGAATTTGAAACACGTGGCACTGGCCGGGCCAGACCTCGAGGGTCACCCGGGCTCCATCAGCCCGGGCCTTGGCCGCCACGCGCACACTGTCATCGCGGATCACTTCGAAATCCCCGACTTGAATCAGCAAGGGCGGGATGCCGGTATAGTCGCCGAAGACCGGTGAGGCGTGCGGGTCGTAAGGATCACCACCCGCAAGATAAAGCTGCACGAATTCGGGCAGGCATCCGGGGTGCATGAAGAGTTCCCTGTCCGCTTGGGTGTGAATGGATTCACTGGCCAGCGTCATGTCGGTAAAGGCCGACAGGGGAATACCCGCCGCCGGCAGCATCAGCCCGCGGTCGCGCAGCGCCAACAAAGTCGCCAGGGTCAAGCCACCCCCGGCGGAGTCGCCGGCGATAAAAGTTGCCCGGGCCAATGCGGGACCGTGGGGACCGTGTTCACGCATCCATTCGTGGGCCTGGGTGCAATCCTCCAGACCGGCGGGAAAAGGATGCTCCGGTGCCAGTCGATAATCGATCAGGAGGACGGCGCACTTGGCCGCAGCTGAGAGCAGCGCCGCAAAGGGAAGGTAATTTCCGCCCGAGCCGGAAACATAACCGCCGCCGTGGAGGTAAAGCAGGCGCACTTGCGGGTCAGCCCCCGGGGCCAACACCCATTCGCCGGGGATGTCGTCGATACGGGTGGGGTGACATTGCGTCCTGGGGTCGGCGGGTTCCTGGCGCCCCTCCATCATGAGCCGGAGGTGCTGCAGACTGAACTCGTTGCCCGGACCGCCGAAAGGCGGGTGCTGGCGATTTTCCAACCAGTGCGCGTGACTTTCAGGGGAGATGTTCAAGCGGGCCCTGGTGGCAAAGTTCCACGCAACAGTTCGCTGGTGGGGACAACCGTCACGCTTGGACCAAAGCTGTGCAGGTGTCGCAAGGTTTGGTTGTGGTGGGCCGTGATTTGCGCGGCGGTGAGCACACCGTTGTCGATGGTGGAATGGGCGTCGGCCACCAGGGTGACAGCGTAACCAAGGGCGAGCGCGCGACGGGTGGTGGTATCCACGCAATAGTCGCTTTGCAGCCCGCAGATGATCAGGTGGTCCACTTGCCGTGCCTCCAGGAGTCGTTGCAAGTCGGTGTGATGAAAAGAATCCGGCGTCTTTTTGCGCACGCGCAGATCCCCGGGACTAGTGATCAAGGCCGTAGCCAGCCTCCAGCCTGCGCTGTCGGATTGGAGAGCACCCTCGTTTTCCTCATGTTGAATGAGAATCACCGGCAGGCGGGCCGCCCGCGCATCCTTTGCCAAGGTATTAATTCGTGCAATTACCCGGTCGATGTCGAATGCCGCCTCGGGGCCGGTGCAAAGGGCCTGCTGAACGTCGATGATGAGGAGGGCGCGGGACATGGATGTTATTGGCTAAGCCCGGGCCATGCGCCGGTCAATCACCGGCAGGGCGATGTGGGTGGCGAATTCGCCGCCGCAATAGACGGATTGTTGCGCGATCTGCAGGGTCGTTTCATGGAGATCATCCCCGCCGGTGTTGTGATTGCGATCAAAGTTGGGGAAGTCGCTGCTACTGATTTCCACGCGGATGCGGTGCCCCGGCAGGAAGCAGTTGGCCGTGGGGCGCAGCTGCAACCGGAATTTTTCCGGTTGATCGGGCGTCAGGAGGTCGGATCGATCAAGCCCGTTCCGGTGGCGCGCGCGCACCATGCCACTCGTGATTTCCATGGCGGTGCCATCGGGCGCCTCGTCGGCCAGCCAAACAAAGAAATCCGTATCGGGAGCACTGGATGCCGCGAAAAGCTCCACCTCGGGATTGCCGGCAATGGTCAGGGGTTCGCGCAGTGGTGCCGAACGATAGCGCAGAATATCCTGACGGTGGGCCAGTTTGCTCCGATCGGTGACCACGGTGACCATCTCCATGCCCCACAGGGTGGGGACAGGATCATGCGGATCATAGACATAATGATCCCGGGTGACTGATCCGGTTGCCGGTTCAGTCGTCAGTTGGCCGAAGCTGGCTTCAGCCCGACCGCCCAGATACCAATGCTGCGGTTTGCCCGGCGGGGGCCATGCCTCCGCCCTGCGCCATGCATTGGAGCCCATCTCAAAATACTGCACGGCGGGCCACGACTCCACTCCGTTGTCCATGCCCTTCAACCAGTGGTCGAACCAGCGGAGACGCAGCTCCACCAGATCCACTTCGGCGTTGGGGCCAAAATCCATCTGGGCCAATTGGCGCAGTCCACGGGAAGGATGATTCCAAGGGCCGATGATCACCTTGGTTTGCCGGCGCGCGAGTTCACTGCCGCCGTGCTTTTGCATTCCGGGCAGATGGGCGAGGGAAAGGCAGTGATCATACCAACCGGTCACGTCGAGATTGGGGATTTCCAGTTGCGGGTAGACCGTTTCCGCAAACCGCCAGTTGCGCCTGCCCGGATGATCGAAGTAGTCAGTGACATCCCGGGCGAGTGGCTCTGGCAACTGTTGCACGATATCGGCCCAGGGCAACTGATCCATCTGGCGAGCGCGAAATGCTTCGTCCTGCCACGGGATCCTCTCTTCCATGGTCGTGTGAGGTGGGGGCAGCTGCAAACGACGGCGCCACTCGGGCGCAAAACTGGTCAACCAAAAGTGGGCGCGACGGGCCGGTCGAAAACTGCCCCAAGTAAAGTCGATATCAGCCAGTTCCGGGGGAATGGTTTCCGCATTGATCGCCAACAGATGAGGCGGTCGGGCCCGGGCACTCATCCAGGTGTTGAAACCCAGGTAGGAAGCACCGAATTGGCCCACCTGCCCGTTGCACCAAGGCTGCACCGCCAACCACTCCACCGTATCATAGCCATCGAGGTCCTCGCCGTGGTCCTCGCGTGAAAATGAGCGGTGTTCGCCATCAGAGGTGTAGCGTCCCCGCGTATCCTGGGCATAAACGACATAGCCCGCCCGCGCATGGCGCTCATAGCCCTCGCGTGATGTGCCATAGGGCGACCGCACCAACAATGCCGGAAACCGGCTGGGCAGATCCGGCCTGAAGAGGGTGCCGCGCAACAACACCCCGTCGCGCATGGGCACGGCTACGTCGTGTTCATGAATGACGTGGAGCATGACCGATGGAAAAAGATGCGGTCCCGGGGAGCAAAAGAAAAGGGCGCGGCCCGTGATGATGCCCGGTGCCAAGGCCGAGGGAACGGGTCCGACCTCAGGGAGAAAATGGTGACTGCAGTCCCAGGCGCTGCTCCCACTGGATAACGTCGGCGTGCAAGGCATGCAGGACCGTGATGTCTTTGGCCAAGATCTGATTCCCGGCCACCCGGCTGACCGGAGTAATCGGCAGACCGTGCAGGCCGAGATAAGTTTTGGTTGAATGGGGATAATGGGAGCTCAACGCGAAATAGCTGGCGGTAAGAAATACCTGCAACTCGCCCGCGAGTGCCGGTTCAGCCGCGAAGTTTTGGCAGAGCCACGCATAGAGGTGGGGGAGGGTGTTGGCCCCGACGCCACTGAAGCCGTGTCCGCCCGACTGCAAACTCGGCAGCAGCGTGGCGGTTTGCGCGTTGTAAAAACGCAGGGAAGTGCCGGCGGTTGCGGCGATCTTGGCCTTGATCTGAGCAAGATCACAGCAGGTGTCCTTGATGAAATCGAAGCGGCCGGTCTGCGCGGCCCAAGCTATGAGATTCGGGCTGAGCACCCGCTTGTAGGGAATCGGGCATTCATAGAGACCGAGCCGGATGCGATGATCGAGCCGGTCCAACAGCGCTTCGGCGGACCGTAGCCAGACCTCGTCGCCTTCCTGATCCGTGACGAATTGATTGGTGAGCAGGATCACCGCCTCCACGCCGGTGTCGGCCACCCGCTGCACCGCCGCGGTGATCGCAGCAGTTGAACTGACGGCGGACTGCAACGATACATCGGTCGGAAATGCCGCTGCCGCTATCACCGGAAGGCGACCTTTGGCCCGGGCCAAGGTGCGGCGAACCACGGCCAGGCGTTCATCCGGGGTGAGGTGAAAAATTTCACTGGACAGGCAGGCTGCAAATAGCCCCTGACTGTTTCCGGCAATATACCAATCCACCAGG
>JAIPJW010000031.1 GCA_021734075.1 Cephaloticoccus sp. | reverse complement strand
GCATTTGCTCGATGCAACCCTCATGGGTTGCCGCCGCCTTCATGACCTTGTAAAGAATGGAGATATACAGGGGCACCACAGGAATGGCCGAGCTGGCCTGGGTGACCAGAGCCTTGTTGACCGAGATAAAGGCCCGTCCTCCAGTGGCTTTCAACTTCGCATCAATCGCGCCGGCGGCACGTTCCAGATCATTTTTGGCGAGTCCGATCGTGCCATTTTTATAGATGGGCCAGGTGACCTCGGGCCCGATGTAGGAATAGGCAACTGATTGAGCCCCAGGTGCGAGCAAACCCTCGGCGGCAAGTGCATCCATCCACATTTCCCAATCTTCACCCCCCATGACCGCGATGGTATCCGCGACCTCCTCGGCATTGGCGGGATCTATGGTGATTTCACTGACGATCCCCTTGTCGGTATCGACGGTTTTGTTGGTGTAGGGCGTCCCAACCGGTTTGAGACATGAACGATGCACAGCTCCGGTCTTGGGATGGGTGCGTCGCGGTGATGCCAGGGAGTAAACCACCAGATCAACCTGGCCCAGATCAGCTTTGAGAGTGTCCAATACTTGGCGTTTGATTTCCTCCGAAAATGCATCGCCCATGATGTTCTTGGCGTAAAGACCTTCCGCACGGGCAGCATTGGTAAAAGCAATGGTGTTATACCAACCCGGGGTGGCAGAACGGCCTTCCTCGGATGGACGGTCAAAAAAAACGCCCAATGACCCTGCACCGGAACCAAAAGCGGCGGTAATTCGGGAGGCCAATCCGTAGCCAGTGGAAGAACCGATCACGAGCACCTTCTGGGGACCGTCATTGATTGGTGGCTGACTTTTAACATAATCAACCCACTCCTGCACGTGGGCCGCACAACCCTCTGGATGGGCGGTGACACAGACGAATCCGCGAACCTTTGGTTTGATGATCATACGGGGGGAGTTTTCCTGCTGGGAGTTGGGGCGTCGAGATTAGATTTCGGGTTCCGCAAGTGACTGTCATTGGCTCAAAAGCACCATGGGGCCCTCGGCCTTGGGGACGCCACCCTTGCGTTCGAGACTGACGGCAAACTTGGCCACGTTCTTAATGGGTTTGTCGGCCTTGAACTGGTAACGTGCCTGACCAGTTGTTGGGTCAACTCTGAAAACGCCACCATCTACCGGTATGGCATATTGCGGGTCGATCACCCAAAGCTGGTAGTCTTGATCGGAGGCCAATGCGGGTAATTTTTCAACGCTCAGAACACCTTGTTGCAGATCAGGATTCCAAACCGCAACGGCCATGGCTTGGGGCGAGTTACCCAACATCGAGGTGAGGGTTGAGATCTTGAACCGGGCCAGATCTCCTTGTTCCTTCAGGGCCAGATCGAGTTCGGCAACGTGCCGTTTGGCATCATGTAGTTGATGCTCGGCCAATAGTTTTTCAGCCTCGAATTGGCTCTGCATGCTGCGCAAGTTGATTTCGGCGATTTGTGTCTGTTGGCGCAAAAGTTCGTTTTCAGCAGACGACAGGCTGTGCATCCGGGTTGCCCACAGGGCAATCAGGGCAAAGCAAGCGGCCGCGGCCCAACCCAAGTAGTGTCCAATCCGGAAAGTCAGGATTTGAGCCGGTTTTTCCGGTTGGGTGCGATTATTGATATCGGTCATCAATCGGTGCTTCAGTGCTGGTGGTGGCGGGGCATCTGGTGCCGTGCAAGCGAGAAGGGTGGCTGTGGCTCGCAAGTCATCAACCAGGTTGCGCAAAGATTGATCCTTGGCCATCGCTGTCTTAAACGTCGTAAGTTCCGTGCCTTCGAGCAGATCGAAGACATATAATGACGCGAGATCCTGTGCTTGATCGTCAATCATGCTCCCGGTGCGAGTTGCTCGCGCAGTTTGAGTAAGCCACGTCTAATTCGGGCTTTTACGGTTCCGAGTGGGGCTTGCAGTTGATCGGATATCTCCTGTTGGGTCAGCCCACTGAAGAAGGCGAGCTTCAGTGCGATCTGTTGATCGGCGGGCAGGGTGCTGACCGCCTTTCTGACCGCTCTGGCGTTTTCCTGGGTTTCCAGACCAATCGAAGCATCGGTTTCCTCGGCAGATGCGGTATATCCGTGATCATCCGGTATGGACTGATCAAGTATTTCACTGCGGCGTTGACGTTTTCTGATGCGATCAATGGCCCGATTACGTGTCAGGGTAACTGTCCAGGAAAACAAGTTGCCACGGGCGGAATCAAAACTTCGGGCCTTATCCCACAGAAACAAAAATACCTCCTGGATGATATCCTCCGCCTCCCCGGCGTCGCGCACGATTTGCAGTGCCGTGGCATAAAGTGGCCGGGAAAGCCGGTCGTAAAGCTGACTGAAGGCAGCCCGATCCCCCGCTGCCACTTTTTGCATCAGTTGAATGTCGAGCGCATTAAGTCGTGCTCTTTCCTGAAGTTGCTCGTCGGAATTACTCATGCGTGGGCACAGCAGGAGCGATATCCCATCCCTGGGCATAAGATGCGGCAAATAGCATAAAGTGACGGACATTCATGGATAATACGGGCCGGAGACTCACAGGGATGCAGTGATGTTTGGCGACGGCATATTGGCAATGTCATTGTTGCGCGCTGGATGTGGTCAAAAAACAGCCATGCCAATCAATCCCAGCACGATAAGCAGGGAAACAAGGGCAAGGATTCGCCTTTCCACCTTGGTGACGGATAATGGCACGACTAGAGCCCCAGTGGTTTCAAGTTTGAGAATATCTCAATCAAGAGAGGTTCGTTCATGAGTTGATCCCAAGGCAGATCGGATGAAACCCGAACAAACAGCTGGTCAGCTTGTCGCGTGAAACCATAACGCCAGGCGCTCCGGAGGAGCTCGGTGACGGAATAGGGGTTCTCGTAGGCAATGGGTCGACCATTATAGATATGCCAGAACCAGACATGTTGGATGTGCCCGTTGCTTTGGAATATGCGTGCCTCAGCCATGGGCAGGTTCTGATTGGGTAATTGCAACAATTCGCGCGGGGTGTCGTTGAGCTTGGCAATCCAACCAGACCCGGGCCAACACGCATCGGGGGTATGCATGGCCACCTGACTTACCGAGGATTTGCCCGCTTCCCAGTAAGCCAAATATACCGTCATCACGACATCCACACCATCTCGCCTTTGATGGTAGGTGCGTTGCGCGAGGTTATCCGTTTCAAGTATCCCGCTGAATTGGTATAAATCAGTGCTGGTTTCAACCCGCCAACCATCGACTCGACTCGGCAGGATGTCCAAAAGGGCGGGTGGTGGTGAAGCAGCCTGGTCAACCGGGTGGGTGTTTACATAAAAGAAGGCGCCCAGGCTCATGATCATGATCAAACCAAGGTTGAGGCTCAGCGGCATGATGGTGGGCGGATGGGCAGGGAGCACCGGTGAGGATGGCGCGGGTGATGGTTGTTTTTGTTCCAGCAGCAAGGCCAATCCACCAAGCATGGCGGCAGTCACACCCAGAACGGCGAATCCGGTCACATCGTGCCACGATCCGGAAATATCAATCCCGCGATTGGCCAGCAAGGTGAGGATCAGGGACCGAAGGAAATTCATCACCAGGGCCAACGGCGCGGCCAGAATGATGATGAGGGTTCGGGCCCAGGGGCGGCTGACCAAAGTGGCGGAAAAGAAGAACCCGGCAAAGATACAGGAGATCAAGCTCCGGACACCACTGCAGGCTTCAGCCACTCCCACAGAAGTATTGGCCAATTCTATGATGTTCCCCTGGCGACTGGCGGCCACGCCCAAAAGGTGCAGTGCGGTCAACACGTGCTGTGAAACCATGAGCTGAAGATGCAGGGTAAGTCTGGAATAGGTGCCTGGAGGAATGGGAGCGCATAACAGCCAAAGACCCAGAGCTACCAGCGACGTCCAATTCAAAGGAATCAACCGGATTTTCTCATTGGAAAGAACCAGCAGGCCCGCAAAAAACACCAAAGTGGTTCCGCAAGTCAGGCTGAAGATCACCAGGGTATGATTCCATCCGACCGAGGTCGAAAACAGGCCCGCGAGCACCATGGCACACAGACCTCCAACCAAGGCGGAAATGGTCAGTAGTATCGTCGTGAAATTGGCGGACGGGTAACGCCTTGGACCCTGCTGCCGAGCTTCATAAACCAACAATAGAAACAGCACGGGCATGAACAGCCCGTGGGACAGATCAGGATTGTGATTCCAACTTGGCCAGAGCAGCGCGGTGATGGACAGAAACAGGAACGTGAGCAGCACTACGTTCAGCCTCATCAGCCATGATAGTTGTTGCAGTTCACGAATGAAGGTCATGGCCGAAGTATACCAAGGTAATGGCATTGGCGATCCGGTCGCAAGCTAGGGGTTTTGCAATCGCCAACTTTGTGATGGAATTCCGTCCGGTGGAGCTAAAACATTGAGATGATTGGCATTTTAGACAAAACTAACCATTCATTACCCCGTATTAAATCATGAAACTACATCAATCCTTTGGACTGTTATCTTTCGCCACAGCCATATTTTGTGCGTCACACTTGGCTGCGCAACCTGTGGTGGTGGGCCAAATGGCACCAGCATTCACGCTGACCGATATTGATGGTCATACCCATAATCTCACGGATTTTCGTGGCAAGATCGTGGTGTTGGAATGGGTCAACCCCGAGTGCCCTTTTGTGCGCAAACATTACGAGAGTGGCAACATACCGCGGTTGCAAAAAGAGGCGGTTGAAGATGGGGTGATTTGGCTCACGATCAATTCGGGGCATGATGGTGCTCAAGGTGATTTTTCGCTCCTGCAAGTAAAGAGCTGGCAGAAAACAACCGGCTCGGAGCCAAGCTCGTATTTTCGTGATCCAGATGGCGTGGTTGGTCGGTTATATGATGCCAAGACTACACCCCACATGTTTGTCATTAACCAAGCGGGTGTCCTGGTTTACAACGGGGCAATAGATAGCATTCGTTCGGCCAACCAGGCAGATATTCCCAAGGCGGAGAACTACGTGAAGAATGCTTTGCTGGCCTTGAAATTTGGCACAGTCGTGAAAACCGCCGTGACCCGCCCCTATGGCTGTTCGGTGAAATATTAATTACCTGCATCCAACTCCCGGAGTTGGATATTGGCTGTAACTGGAATTCACACCTGCACGTCAAAAAGTTCGGAATGCATGTGCCCGTGGGCAACCCGGTTTACCGTGCCAGTCATCCTGATGGTGTAATCCGGACCGATGACGATATCAATGTTGCCACCCGGCATGCGCACAGTCACAGCGTTATCCACCAGACCCAGTTTGTGAGCCACGGAAGCCGCCGCACTTGAACTGCTGCCCGAGGCAAGGGTATACCCCGCACCACGCTCCCAAATCTCGATTTGGATGTTGGAGCGATCCAGCACTTTGAGAAATTGAACATTGGTTCGATTGGGAAAATGGGCGTGATTCTCCAGTGGGGACCCATACCGATGGGCCAATTCGGGCGAAATATCCTCCACCGGCACAACACAATGCGGATTGCCGATGGTCGCCGCACAATAAACGAAGGTGTGGTCCAGCGCGGTGATCTCCTCGTTGATTACCTCGCGAGATTCACCCACCACCGGGATTTTTTCGCTTTCAAAACTGACCGAGCCCATGTCCACAGTGATGAGACGGCCATTCTCCCTTAGAGTTGCCTGCACCACGCCCCCGATAGTCTCGATCGTTAAAGTGTCTGCCTGCACCAATTTCCGGTCCCAGAGATATCGCGAGAATATGCGCAGACCATTGCCGGATTTTTCCGCTTCGGAGCCGTCGGGATTAAAAATTCTCAAGCCAAATTCAGCTTGTTCGGAAGCCAGGGGACCCCAAAGTATGCCATCCGATCCGACGCCAAAATTTCGATGACAGATAATCCGGATTTGCTCGCGTGTCGGCTGCTGCCATGCAGGGAAATCCATGGGATCCAATACTATATAGTCATTGCCCAAGGCATGGTATTTGGTGAAAGGCATCTTTGTCATGAGGGATGTTCAGGAATTTGAGCAAGCGTGAATCCGCGGTGGCCGCTGTTCGCTGAGGTCGGGTGTGGTTCGAAAGACTTTACGATGAGGCAATATTCGGTGGCTCATAATCGAAGAGGTGCCGTGATTTGATGGCCTGCATGACGGACTCTGGGACCATGGCCTCCCACGAATCATCGCGAATTTGGATGCGGTGCAGGACGTCCTCGGAGAAAATATGCAAAACCGAGGGATCATAGTCCTCGATGCACTCGATGTAATGGTTCTGCATCAGGTGATCATAGAGGTGGTGCAAATGAGGCTTGATATTGACGGTCTTGGCAGTGATCAGCACATCGTCACTGGTTTCGGTCTGGGGATTGCCACTCGATGACAGTGTTGGATTCGTATGTCCGGTGGTCATGAAGTGATCAAAGGCATCCTTGCGCATCGGATAAACGTAAAGTTTTACTGAATTACGAAACAAACGGCCAAATGATTCCAAAATGCCACCCTCAAGATTCTCATAATATTTTTCCTTAAATATCTCGAACAGATTGGTGATGCCCATGGCCACCCCGATCATTTCCTTGGAATAGCGGCGGAAATATGAGGTCAGGCGAAAATACTCTGAATAATTAGAAATCAGCACGGTGAAGCCAATATCACCCAGCAGATCCACCCGGGACAGGAAATCATCAGCATCGATCTCGCCATGAGCCAATAGATTGTGCATGGTTATCTCCAGCAACACCACAAGCTCTTTGCCGGCGGTTTTGGGCTCACGCATGAACTGGGCAGAGGCGCATTTGAGCATGTCGACATTGACATGAGTCACCGGCCGGAAGCTGCCACGTTCAACCAAAATGGCCTTCTTGTGCAAAACCTCGGAGGGTTGCAGCACGACTCCCTTGGGGCCGAACATCACGGCATTGGTCAGACCCATGCGAACAAGCAGCAGTGAAGTGAGCCGATTGTCGATCAGGGTAAATTCCGGACCGCGAAACTCCAGCATGTCGACCTCGATGCGGTCGGGGCCAAGATTATCCAGGAGTGAAATGATGAATTTCCGAGGGTTTTCCCGAAAATAGAAAGTCCCATAGATCATATTGGTGCCGACAATACCCAGCGCCTCCTGTTGCAGGACGTTTTCCTTGTCCCACATCCGCACATGCATGATGATTTCGCTTGGTTCTTGTCCGGGCTCAGGTTGAAACCTGACTCCCATCCAACCATGGGCCTCATTGGTTCCTGTATAGTTGCGTGCCGAAACGGTATCAGCGAAGACAAAGAATTGAGTGGTGTCCCCACGTTGGACCGCCAGACGCTCATTCAGGAGTTTGAACTCATGGTCGAGCATCAGCTCCAGTCTTTCCTGCGAAACGTAGCGGGCTGATTTGCCATAAATCGCATCACTGAAAGTCATGTCATAGGCCGATATGGTCTTGGCCACGGTCCCGGAGGCGCCCCCGGCATGGAAAAAGACCCGTGCGACCTCCTGGCCGGCTCCAATTTCGGCAAAGGTGCCATACTTGCCATCGTCCAGGTTAACGGTAAGCGCCTTACGGTTTGTGGTCAGCAGGGGGTTTTTGGGCTCACTCATTGTGGGATCGGGTATGCGGAATATATGTGGAACCGCAATCTGATCATCTGTCCCCATAACTCCAACCGAAAGACCACTCAATCCCAAGTGGGACAGTGGGAGTGGTTTTACTGGATGAATGGCTGGCAGTGACTATGGTTGGTTGAAATGCGTAACTTTATCTCGTCCATGCTGGGTGCCTTGGCGGCGCTGATTCTCGTCTTCTTCGCGGGCGTTGTTATGATGTTTGGCCTCTTGGTGGTGATCGGTGCCAAAGGCGAAGCCCAGGCCCCCATCGTGAGCGATTCAGTCTTGGTGGTGCAACTTGATGCCAATTTTACCGACGCGCCACCAGAGATTGATTTTGGCAACATTACAGGAGAGCGGGTGGAAACCATTCAATTGAGTAAAGCCATTCGGGCGATAAAGGCGGCGGGTAAAGACAACCGGATCAAGGGTCTTTTTCTCACTGGATCACTGATGCCCGAAGGCCTGGGATCCGGTTACGCCGCCCTGCGCGAACTGCGGGAAGCCTTATTGGAATTCAAAGCGTCGCACAAGCCGATCCATGCCTATTTGAGTTATGTCTCCACCCGCGACTATTATCTGGCTTCCGTGGCGGACGACATTGCCCTTGATCCCTATGGCGTGGTTGTAATCCCGGGATTGGCCAGCGAGTCGGTGTTTTTCGCCAAAGCTTTCAAACGATTTGGAATTGGGGTGCAGGTCACCCGGGTGGGTAAATACAAGGGTGCCGTGGAACCATTTACACGGGATGATCTCAGCCCGGAAAACCGCGAACAGCTGCAGGGTTTGCTCAACGACGTATGGCAGGGTATTCTTGCCGACATTGCGGCCAGTAGAAACTTGTCCGTGCAGACTTTGCAGCAGATCGTGGACCAGGAAGGATTGATCCGAGCCGATATGGCCAAGCAAGCTGGATTGGTCGATCGGGTTGTTTACCGTGATATTGTATTGGATGACTTGAAGGCGGCCACCGGGGTAAAAAGCCCGTCCGCGGCATTCAAACAGGTCGATTTGCTGGATTACATGTCAACGGTGCATCTGAATGGAAAAATGGGGGCCGGTAAAATCGCCGTCCTATATGCGGAGGGAGATATTGTGGATGGGGAAGGCGACTGGAGTCAGGTAGGTGGTGATCGATTTGCACGCGAACTCCGCGCACTGCGGCAGGATGACAGCGTCAAAGCAATTGTGTTGCGGGTAAACAGTCCCGGCGGCAGCGCATCCGCCTCGGAAGTCATCCAACGAGAAATGCGCCTCGCGGTGGAAAAAAAGCCAGTGGTGGTTTCCATGGGTTCCTATGCTGCATCAGGCGGATATTGGATATCGACCTATGGGGAGCGGATATTTGCGCAACCAACAACAATCACTGGGTCAATTGGAGTTTTTGGATTGCTGTTCGATGTTCAGGAATTGACCTCCAACCTGGGCATCCACTTTGACCGGGTAAAGACGGGGCGCTTCGCCGATGCCCTCTCCATTAGTCGGCCCAAAACCGATGCTGAGATTGCCGTGCTGCAGCGTTCAGTTGATTGGATCTACGATCAATTTGTCGGCAAGGTTGCCGAGGCCCGAAAGCTGGATCGCGAGTTTGTTCAGGAAATTGCCCAGGGCCGGGTGTGGTCTGGTGTGGAGGCCCAGAAATTGGGCCTGGTGGATGAACTCGGCGGACTGAGTGAGGCCATCGACTATACCGCCAAGAAGCTTGGTTTGGGGCGCGATTATCGAATTTTGGAATATCCAAAAAGCAAGAATCTGGGTGAGGCAATTGCCGAGATGCTGCATCGGCTAAGACCGGCTGGTGTCCGAGCCGGAATATATAAAAACTTGGTCAAACGCCTGGAGGCCGAATTAAAGACATTGCATGCCTACAACGATCCCCAAGGGCTTTACACCCGCCTGCCGGTAAGCATCAATCTACAATAACATGACCTACACTATCATTCGTGACTGTCCGGTGACCGCGATTCCGTCCGGCACGGAGGGGACTCTGACCACCGGCATGTCGGTGTTTGTTACCCAAACGCTGGGCGGAAATGTCACCGTGCGCACTGACCAAGGCTTGTTCCGGATTGCGAAGGAGAACGTCGGCGCTTTGTCGGGATATAGCCCGGAAGCTCCCGATGCCTCCGCTGCAAGCGTGGAATTCAGTGAAACCGCGGTTTGGGACGCTCTGCGCAGCTGTTTTGACCCGGAAATTCCGGTGAACATCGTGGATTTGGGGTTGGTCTACGACTTGGACATTGAACAATTGGCCAACGGACTACACCGGGTTGAAGTCAAAATGACACTTACGGCACAAGGCTGTGGCATGGGACCGGTGATCGCCGAGGATGCCCGGGGTAAAATAGCGGCCCTGCCCGCCGTGGAGGAGGCGAAGGTTCACATTGTTTGGGACCCGATTTGGTCTCCCCACATGATCTCTGAAGCCGGTCGCCTGAAACTCGGACTGGAATAAAGCTCAAGCCAGATAGGGGATGGTAACCGGTCCTTCGGGCAGCACGGCCACGGGCGAATCCTTGCCAATTCGTTCAAGTTCCATGTCGATGGCGGCCCGTATGTCCGGGACTGGCAACAAATGGGCCCGGCGCAAATCTTCGGCGGCGATTTCACAATGAACACCCACGCGTGCCTTCATCTGCACCATGGCGAGTAATTGATTCTGCCACTGATCAAAGGTGGAAAATCCCGGTGCCATGATGCGCGCAAATAGTTCCTGCGGTGAGGTTGATTCAAACAGCAAGGTTCGGAAATTCCCATGCTCGGGGAAACCGTCATTGCACCGGGCGGCGGCCAGTATAAGTCCCCCAGCTTTGACGATGCGCACGGCTGCACACATTCCCTTCACCGTTTGGTAAAGATTCTGGTCCAGCGGATAGCCACTGTTCGTTGTCACCACAATGGGAAAGGCCTGCGGGCATGCCACCATGGCGGTGGATTTTGAGAAGGCGCAACCTGCCAGATGGGCGGCCATGGTTTCCCCGCAAAAAAATCGTGTGATTTGTTTGTGGGCGTTGAGGGTGACATTGATGCAAAAATCGATGGGGAGCAGGGAGCCACCGGCGCGAACGTGCTGTTGTGTGGGATTGCGCTCCAATTCGCCCCAAGTGCTGAGTGGGTCACCAATCACCCGCGCCCCATGATAATGCATGATGGCATCAATCCCGGCCAATCCCGGCATGACCGCTTTGTATCCACCGGAAAATCCCGCCATGAAATGAGGTTCGATGAACCCCAAGATGATCCGCCGGTCGGCGTTCACGTAATCGCACGCAAAATGCACGGGGTAACCCATCGCGGAATCCCCGGCAAGGGCCAGCGTGGCCGGATCATGGGCATTATGATTTACGATACGATATTTGTTCACGACCTCCGACCCGAGCATGGCCGTCAACTCTTCCGTGGTGTTGGCCCGATGCGAACCCGTGCCGATCAGGATCATGAAATTTTGCGGTGGCACGTGGCTCAATTCGGCGAAGAGCCAGGGCAACAGCCGGTCACTGGGCAGGGGACGGGTGCCGTCGGGTATCACGACCGCCACTTTTTCGTGCGCTCCCACCAAATCACGCAGGGGTCTGGAATTGATCGGTGCCCTCAAGGCGGTCGTGAAAGCGTCGGCTTCATCATTCAAGCCGGGCACAAAATGTGGTTTGAGCACCGTGGCATTGATCCCGTTCAAATCCAAGTTCAGGCCTGTTTTGCCGTATTGAAGCTGGACGTTCATAGGGGGATTTCCTCCAAAGTGCAGCCATCGGTGGTTGGGGTCTCGCAATTGGGTCGCGCGATCACACCGGGGTAAGGTTCGAGGGCGAATTCATTTTGAGGATTGGTAAGCAGGTGACGGTCGCACACCGTGAAGAGTTCAACTTCGGTTGACGTGCGCCGCATATCGTAAAGAAACGACCCGGTTGGATCCACACTTTGGCCGACAAAATTAAGATATTTCTTCATTTTGTTGACATGGGCCTGCTCGGGCAGGTGCACGGCCGCGGTTGCCCGGTAGAGGCGTTCGATGTATTCCCGAACATCGGCCAAGGTGACCACGGTGATTGCCTTTCCGGAAAATTGCTCCCGGCATTGCCGGAATATCCACGGATTACGAATGGCGTGACGGCCAACCATGACTCCGGCTGATCGGGTTTGGTCAATGATGGTCGTGGCCTTCACTGCGGAGGTTACATTGCCATTTGCCAGCACCGGACAGCTTACCCGTGCAACCGCATGGGCGATTTGATCATAGTGGACCTCACTGCGATACATTTCCTTGACGGTCCGGCCATGGACGCTGAGCAAATCCACACGGTGACGACTTACACTTGAGAGCACCGTATCATAGTGAGCGGTATTCTCGAAACCAATCCGCATTTTTACGGTGAAAAGTCCGGGGCAACATGCACGGAGGGCTGCGAGGATATCATCGATGCGTTGGGGATCGCGGAGCAGACCGCCGCCAACATTTTTTTTGTAAACCTTGGGTGCCGGGCAACCGAGATTCAGATCAATGCCTGCGATCGGATGGGCCAGCAGCTCTTGCACGGTTCGCACCAGATGGGTGATATCCTCGCCGATCAACTGGGCGAAAATTGGCTTGCCGGTGGTGTTTTCGTCAATGGATCTCAGGATGTGCTTTTCCAACCGAGATGTGGCATGCACCCTGAAAAATTCGGTGAAAAAATAATCCGGTGCTCCGTAGTGGGCCACTACCTGCATGAAAGCCAAGTCGGTGACATCCTGCATGGGGGCCAAAGCGGTCAAGGGCATGCTCGCAGGCGTATCATGAAGGCGGGGAAGGTCGTTGCGTGGCATGGCCGGCTGTTTAGTCGTCCGCTTGCTCCGATTGTTGCCTTAATACCCGTTGAAGTATCTCGGTCCGGTCTTCCTCACTGTCATAGACTTTTCGATTCACGTAGATGGTGCGTTTGAACTGCAGGGCGAGCACAATGGAATCACTGGGGCGGGCATCAATCTCCACGATCTTTCGCCCCAACTCATTGCTCATTTGCAGGGTAATGCGCGCATAGTAGGTGCCATTTTTCGTGTCATTGATCAGGACATGCTCCACTTTGGCTTCCAGACCCAACAAAATGTTGCCGATCAAATCATGAGTCAGCGGGCGATCCTTCTTGATGCCGGCAAGGCACATTTGAATGGCAGATCCAACGGACTGATCCACATAGATTAGAAATGTTTTTTGTTCATTGCCCAGAAAGACGGCACACCCGTTGGTGGTAGGCATCACACCTTTGATCACTACGGCTACGGCATCCTTGGACATGAAATTACTATTTGCCCAATCGCGCGGGAGTGCAAGTTGCGGAATTCAGGCAAATCCCAACAGATTGATGCCCCAGGTGCGGGCTTGTTGAAGCACCGCAGTCTTATCCAACATGATTACCCTGCCTGCTTCCAACGCCGCAGCCGTCAGGCCAGCCTCTCGCATGGTTTCCAATGTCCGCAATCCGAAGCAGGGCACATCGAATCGGTAATCCTGGTCAGTTTTGACGGTTTTGACGAAAAAAGCATGGTCCGTTTTGAAATTTCCAGCCCGACGCAGCATCTCATCGGTGCCTTCGAAGGCTTCAACGGCCAACACCGTGCCTTTGCGGCAGACACAGCCCTGCCCAATATCAAGCCTGGCGCATTCCCGGGCGATCTGAATCCCATGCGTGAGATATTCATCATCGACCGGGAAACTTCCTCCCGTCATGCAGCCTTCAACTGCCATATGTGCATCAAGCAAAGCCCGGGCATCCAAAAGCCGAATTCCGATTTTTTCGATCTCTGCGGCAATGGCACCAAATATGGTTTCCGCGTTTCGCCGCTTCAAGGAGAAGAGGATTTGCGCGGCTTTGATATCCGGGTGCAACCCCTTGAACAATCGGCGCGGTGAGATTTGTCCGGCCATCAATGCGTAACCACATTCAAATTCCCGGAGGGTCTTCAACATCCTGCCCAGTTGGCCAACCAGAAGAACCCGCCGGTCGGGATCGGGAAAATACTCCACCAATTCAGGCGAGGTCTCCTCTTCAAATGCGATCAGTTTGACCTTTAAGCCGCAATTACGTGCGGTGCGCGCAATCAACAGCGGGTAAATGCCTTGTCCCGCAATCAAACCCAGCGGGCGGGTGGCGTCGAAATCCGGCGGTAGAAATGCTGATATTGCAGACACGATCCAAAGGCTGTCGGTTCAGCGAGATTCAGAAATGATGATCCCTCAGCAAGCGCTTTCGGGTCAGGACTGAGCTCCATAATATTTCTTGTAGCTACGATAGTAGCGGTAATTGGAATAATACTCAATGCGCCGGGGCGTCAGACCATTGAGCACAACACCCAGGATTTCATTTTTGGAGTTGCGCAGTGCCTTGATGTAAAGCCGGATGTGCTTGCGATAGGCGCGATTGAAGCGACACACGTAAATGACCTCATCGGTGCGCTCGGCGATCAACAGACTGTCGGTGACTGCGCCCAATGGCGGGGAATCAACCACCACCAGATCGTATTGCCTCTTAAGTTTTTCGAGCAGGTTGCCAAACTGGGGTGATTCGAGTAACTCGGTCGGACTCTTGGAGCGGCCGCCGGAGCAAAGGAGTGACAGGTTTTCACCAATGTTAATGATGCCAAGCGTGGGGTCGGATTCCAAATTGGTGTCCACGCTGCCACCAGCTTCATACCAGGTCATCAGGCCGGTGGTATTTTGCTGCTTGAAATGCCGATGGAGCATTGGTCGCCGCAAATCGCAGTCTATCAGCAGTGCCTTTCTGCCATGCCGGGCAAAACTACCGGCCAAATTACAGGATATCAGAGTCTTGCCCTCCCCGGGTATGGTGCTGGTAACCAGAATCGATTTGGGAAAATCCAGTTTGGAATGGATTTTGACCGAACTGTAGACGCTTAGGAATGCCTCGGACCCGGGGGCCTGGGAATCATTCATCAACAAGGTGTATTTATCATCATCCTTGATGTCGGAAAGATCCGGAATGATGCCCAAGAGGTTCACGCCGATGAAATTCTCCACGTCCCAGGCACTTTTGATGCGGTCGTCGATGTAATTAAGACCTATTGCCACGCCGAAAAACACCAGGAAACCGATGCCAACACAGGTGCGAATAATACGGGGTATGTTCGGAGTATATGGAGAGCCGGGAACCTGGGAGCGATCCAGCGGACGCACGGGTATTTTCTCCATATACTTGGTCGTGCTGGTCTGGTTGAGACGGTCAAGGATCTGCATGTAGTTCGACTTGGCGACGTCTGCATCACTCTTCAAACTTTCAAAATCGACTCTCAAGCCACGCAGTTCCAGAGCCTTTTTTTCGCTCTGGTTGTATTCTTCCTGAAGGTGTTGTTCGTTCTTTTTCGCTTCTGCGAAACCGGTGGCCAGATCGGCTATTGCCAAGTCGATGGCCCTGTTGAGTTGCTCCTCAGTAACGGCGATCGCGTTGGCAACATCCACCATTTTGGGGTGCCGCTCAAAATAACGTTCGGCCAGTCTCGACTGTTCCTGATTAAGCGTCGCCAGTTGATTTTTCAGGCTGGGCACCGTGCCGTGGGTCGCAATGAAAGAGATTTCAAGCAGGTTGAGACCTTGACGCTTGAAATCTTCAATTTGCTTGGAAAGGGATTCTATATCGATGCGTTTAAGTCGGGATGAAGTCAGGGCTCCACTGATCGTGCGGAGACGGTCGTCCACAATGCTCATGCTACTGTCCAACGAAATCAGGTTATGTTGCTGCATGTAATCCTGCAGCTTCTGTGCCTTGGCTTCCGACTCCTTGCGCAGTTGTTCCGCCCGTTCCCGGAGAAATTCCACGGCCAGATCATTGGAACCGCTCACGTTGTCCAATAGATAATTAAGAAATTGATCAACATAGCGTTGGGCAATCAATGCGGCTCCTTCCGGATCTCGATGTCGGGCAGTAATACTGATGAGAAAGCTGTTGCGAATGGAGTTGATGTCGACGGAACCCACCAAGGCACTGGGTGGCGGGAGGGAGGCCCCGGGCTGCAAGTCCTGCAAATAGGGCCGTTGCAGAATCTTGATTTCATCTGGCGTCAGGGATTCCACAACCTTGGTCCTAAGTCGGTTGCTCGTGAGTAACTGCAAATAGGTGTTTAAGTCTATGTCCGATCGCACGGATGAGTCCACGACCCCTTGGGTGGTCACAATCGTCTCGGGCTTTTCAAACTGCATGGTGGCCGTGCTTTGATACATCGGCGTCTCGCGGGCTTGGTAATAACCAATGCTGACTGAAACCAACAAGGCCAGGGGCAGGGCGATCCAGATGCGCTCACGCAGGATGATGTAATAATCACGCAGGGAGCGGCGTTCGACGTAGTTATCGTCGTCGCTATGGCCGGAATGATTCGGCGGAGGCGGGGGCGTGACGGGATTGTCGGCCATGATTTTTCAGTTTCGGATCAAATGAATCGTTCGGGCACGTAGACAATATCGCCTGGAAGCAGGACCTGTGAACTGTCCTCCGCCTTGGCCTTGTTCTTGCCCTTGATCAGACTTTCTACATCCACGATGAAAACATCCTTGGTGCCATCAGGGTTGATTCGAGTGACAGTGACAGCGGTGCCTTTGGCCGTGTCGGTAAATCCCTGTGCCCGGGTGACCAGTTCCAATACCGACATGGTTTGCTCAATGGGCAAAGGATAGCGCCCGGGATTTTTTACCTGACCTTGGATTGATACCTCCCGGGGGGTGTATTCCTCCACTGAGATCGTAACCTGAGGATTGTGTAGAAATCTCCCGTCACGGTAGGTGTTTTCAATCGCCAATTCGGCTTCTGGAATAGTCAGATTGCTGACCTTGATTGGGCCCAGCAGAGGCAAATTGACCGTTCCCTTGACATCCACTCGAGCGATCATGTCCAGATCCGGCTCCTGAAACACTCCGACCCGAATACGATCGTTTGTGGCCACGCGGTAGACGATCGCTTTGCTAGGATCAATCGCCGGTTTCCCCGACGGAATCTGGGCCGTCAATTGACTACACCAAACGACCAGTGTGAAAATACACACCTGAATGCGTGACAGAGATCTGGGATACGCACATGTCATGGTTTAAAACTGTGACGATGCAGTGATGTTGAGGGAGTTACGTTCAAAGGAAGAATAGGACAAGGTGGACCAATTCTGGAAATAAGTATATGTAAAAGACAATTTCAGATGTTCGGCAAATACGGTGTAGTTCGCCCCCACATTCCAGGTGAAATACTGGTCCTCGCGGTCCCCGCCGAGTGATCCCAAAAACTTGCTCAAACCATAGCCGGTGCCGGCATAGGAAACCAATTTGGAATTCAAGGCATACTGCAGGTTTACGCCGACACTCGTGGAATCAACGCTGATATTGGTGGAAGTGGTGGAGAAATCCTTGGAGAGATTCAAAATGGCATTCATCTTTTTAGTAATGGGCCAGGTGGCATTGCTGGATGCAGTCACCGCACTGTTTGAATCACCACCGCCCTGGCTTGGCTCACGGATTTGATAACCAACCCTGAGCGTGCCGCTCAGCTTGGAGAAAATGCGACCGGAAACACCCACAGTGAAAGCGTGATCATAATAAGACGTGGATGCGGATGTTTCACCGTAACGAATCCGATAGCTGGCAATCAGATCGCGCTCAGTGTTGTAAATGTAAAACAAGTCCAGATTGGCCGAGTAGGTGGACAAATCCACGAGCAAGGTGTTGTCCACAAAGTCCAAGAGTGAATACCCAATGCCACCTGAAATCGAATAACGCTCAATCACCGGATATTTCAAATTCAGTCCGGCATCGTAGGCCCATGACTCATTGCGCAAGTTGGCCGCAGAGTCGGCGCGACTTTGACGGGCAGCCCCGGCCGTGAGTGCGCCAGTGGTTCGGCCTGTCTGTTTGCTGAATTCTACGTGGAAACGCGGATTAAGAAAATTTTCACTCTTGTTTTGTATGAAACTGGAAGCATCCACATAGACGTTACCGTTGACCGCGATTAACCCGGCCCGTCGCTGAAAATCCACGCCAAGCGAAGCGGATAAAATGCTGTCACCCCCACTATCCCGATTCGCAAAAATGTTGGAGTCCCATGCGTAAGTGGTGGTGGCATTCACATAGATGCGATTCTTGCCATCATTGACGCTGATCAACCCATATGTGCTCGGACACGTGATGAAGCCAACCAACAGGATGGAAATGACGCGGCGTAAAGTAGTGGAGATTTGTGAAAACACCAAAAGCCAGGGACGAAATTAACGCGATGGCAGATTGGCAGCACTTACCGTGAATTGAACAGGAATATTTGCCGGGGCAGTGGGCACTGCCACAATTTCCGTGGGGCTGTCCTCTGCCTCATCGAATGCGGTTATTTCGCCCGAAATCTCCTCTTGGCTGCCTGCAACACCATCGCCGACTCTTTTCTCAACCGCCTCAAAATAAACTGTTTTTCGGGCCATGCAGGCCATCGTCACCTTGTCATCGAGTGAGGCCATTTTTTCATCCGGGATATTTGTTATCTGGATAGGACCACCGGCGGCGGGAATGAATGCCTGCTGACCCTCATTGATGGTCTGCCCTCCGGCATCAAGATCACCCGATTGCACGGTGACTTCACCTTCAATGCTGGAAACCACCGTCCCGTCATCGTTACTTTCAATCACCACTTTGCGTGCCCGGACCCGAATATTGGCGTTCGGGGTGCTATAATTCATGGTGCTACCTGCGACCATTTTACTGGTGCAGATGCCGACCGTGCCGCGGGGCAGGTAATTTTGCGTGTTTGAAACTGAAGGCTCCACCTCCATATCACGGCGGTTGGGCGTGAAAGGCTCCTGCACAAACTTTTTCACTTCCAGTCGGGTGTCTGGTGAAAAATATATTCCGGTGCCATTCGAAAAAACCATGGCATTGGTGGAATTAGCGGAAGTGATGATGACGGTTCCCTGTGCCGTATAGACGGATTTCTTTGTCAATTCGTCGATGGTGATTCCCGTGTCGATTTGAGCATTGCCCTGAACGTCTGCCACGAAGATTTTACTGGTGGGGTTTTTCTTACGACCAGCAGCTTGGGAGGCAGGAGTTAGCGCTGCAAATCCTGCAATCAAGGCAGGTAAAAGTATGAGCAGGCGATTACGTTTGGCAAACATTGGTGTGGCCGGTGTTATTGAGGGGGAATACAGTGCGTTCGATTATTTAAAGTAGGGTGTATCCCCTAATTATTGCAAGTGTATTTGTGGGTGATCAACCTACAACAAGGTTTAAGATTTTGCCGGGCACAAAGATAACTCGCTTTATGGCTTTGCCTTCCAATTGAGCGGCCACTTTTGGGTGTTTCATAGCTTCTTCAAGTGCAGCATCTTGGGTTATATCATTTGGCAGCAACTGGTCGCCGCGATGTTTGCCGTTAACCTGGAAAACCAACTTGCTTTCATTGGTTTTGAGGATCTGAGCATCATAAACGGGCCACAGGGCACTGGCCAGTGCCTGTTTTTCGCCCAATCGTTCCCAGAGTTCTTCACAGATATGAGGTGCGAAGGGGGCCAATACCTGAAGAAAAGTCAGCATGGTTTTGCGACTTACCTGTTCGGATTTCTGGATGCGATTGGCAAAGATCATCATTTGCGAAATGGCCGTGTTGTAGCGGAGGTTTGCAATATCCTCGCCCACTTTGCGAATGGTTTCATTGAGCAAGCGCACAACTTCCGTTGAGTCCTCGGAGTCAGGCGTGATTTTTGCATTGGGCTGACCTTCCGTATCAACGCATTCGCGCCATATTTTTTGCAGAAACCGATGGACGCCTTCAATACCGCGTGGATTCCATGGCTTCATGGCATCAAGCGGGCCAAGGAACATGAGATATAGCCTCAGGGTATCTGCGCCATAACTCCGGATGATTTCATCCGGATTGGCCACGTTTCCGCGACTTTTGGACATTTTTTCGCCATCTTCGCCCAGGATTATCCCCTGATGAAACAACTTGGTGAAGGGCTCGTCGGTTGGCACGACGCCCAGATCGAACAACACTTTGTGCCAGAATCGTGCATAGAGCAGATGCAAGACTGCATGTTCGGCTCCGCCGACGTAAATATCCGGGGTGCCCCAGTATTCGAGTGCCATTTTTGACGCCAAGGCGTCGGAATTTCCCGGGTCGGCAAAACGCAGGTAATACCAGCACGAACCTGCCCATTGCGGCATGGTATTGGTTTCGCGACGGGCGCGAATCCAGTGTTCCGCTGGTTTTGGTTCACTGGCTGGCACGGCATCGCCAGTGCCCGGCTCATACCAAATCTCAAGCCAATCGGTTATTTTGGCCAGGGGGCTTTCACCTGTGCCGGTGGGTTCATAACTTGATACATCGGGCAAGCGCAAGGGCAGCGCCGTTTCCGGGACTGGCAGGGCGTAGCGCAATACGCCTTCGATCATGGCAGTCACGGGCACCTCGGGCACGGACAGTTGGTGACTTGCGACTGCGTTCCGATAGTCGAATTCACTCACCCAAGCAATGGGGAACGGCTCTCCCCAATAACGTTGGCGGGAGAAAAGCCAGTCGCGTAATTTGAACTGCACCGTGCTCTTGCCGCGACCTTCCGCCATGAAACGTTGATCCAATTTCGCAGTGGCCGCACCGGGAGTCAGCCCGTTGCAATCAGCAGAATTCATCAACACGACATCCCCGCCTTTGTCGCAGAATGGCAATTCGACCGCTGTCCCCTCAGCCGGAGCAATTACTTGTGGGCAGGGAAGTCCGAATTTCTGGGCAAATTCAAAATCACGCTCGTCGTGTGCCGGCACAGCCATGATGGCTCCGGTGCCATAACTTGCCAGGACGTAGTCGGCCATCCAGATGGGAATCCTCCTCCCGGTTGCCGGATTGATGGCAAAAGATCCGGTGAAGACACCGGTTTTTTCCTTGGCTAGTTCGGTCCGCTCCAAGTCGCTTTTGCCTGCGGCCGCGCGCGTGTAGGCATTGACGGCGGCCTGTTGTGGCGGGGTCGTCAATTTTTGGGCCAACACATGCTCCGGAGCAATGACCATGTAGGTCGCCCCGTAAATTGTATCCACCCGGGTCGTGAAAATTTTGAGCCGGTCGGTGAGGTTGCCTTCTAGATCAAATTCAACCTCGCTGCCCACACTGCGACCGATCCATGCGGCTTGCATGCGCTTGGTGGAGTCTGGCCAGTCCAGTTCCTTGAGATCTTCGAGCAATCGGTCCGCATAGGCGGTGATCCGCAGCACCCATTGCCGCAGGGGGCGCCGTTCGACCGGATGGCCGCCCACCTCGGATTTACCGTCGATCACTTCCTCGTTTGCGAGCACGGTCCCCAGAGCGGCGCACCACCAGACCGGTTTGTCTTCAACGTAGGCGAGCCCTTTTTTGAATAACTGCAGCCAGATCCATTGCGTCCATCTAAAATATTCCGGATCGGTCGTGCTAAACTCACGGGAGAAATCATAGGAAACGCCAAGTTGCTTGAGTTGCCGGGTGAATGTGGCGATGTTTTCCTTGGTAACATCCACCGGATGCCTGCCGGTTTTGACGGCGTAGTTCTCCGTGGGCAAACCGAAGGCATCCCAACCTATGGGATAAAGCACGTTGAAACCCTGAGCCCGTTTATAGCGGGCCATGATGTCGGTGATGCCATAATTTTCACAATGCCCCAAATGCAGCCCGGCCCCGGAGGGGTAGGGAAACATGTCCAGGGCATAGTATTTCGGCCGGTTCGAAGCCTGTTCTGCGCGAAAAGTATTATTTTCCGCCCAGAAGGTTTGCCACTTTGGTTCGATTTGTCGGAAATCGTATTCTTTGCAATGTGTCTCCATCTTATGAAACCCGTCACTGTGAGTCTTTCAATTTGGCGGTCAATCATGCTCGGTAGTCTGATTTGTCTGGCCGGACCGGGCAGGGGGACGACTCGAGCCGCCAATTCGGATTTGGCGGAGCTGTGGACGGAACGCGTCAAAACGGTCGTTGCCGTGGAATTTTTCACCGAAACTGAGGTGGAACGCCAATCCAGTCAGACGTTCGGCACGGTCGTGGATGAGAATGGCACCATAATCATTCCTTCCCAATCCATCGGGGATCGGGTAGCGCGCGACCAACTCAGAGATTTTCGCGTTTATATGCCCGGTGCTTCCACAGCCCACGCCTATCCAGCACGCTATCTAGGGCATGATGAATTGACCGGCTGGGAATTTATTCAGGTGATGGACACCAAAGCAACCGAGCAAATGGTGCCAATCACCCGTTTTCGTGCCAGCGGCGTGCCCACGGTCACCCAGGAACTTTGGGGCATAGGTTTGAAAAAGAAGGATGAGAATTTTGCCCCCTATTTCATGACCAGTCGGGTCTCAATTTTGCAGCACTTGCCCCAGCATACTGCATTGGCTGCGCAAGAGATAACTGGACTGGGGCTGCCCGTATTTGACCAAAATGGTGCCTTTGCCGGATTGGGCATCGGGGGATTTGGGCAAACCTTCCTGCAATTCTCCGGACGCGATCGTGGTGGTTTACCCGTTGTTATGATCAATCCGGACGAATGTGCCGCAGTGCTTCTCGCTGAGGAAGTGCTGCCATACTTGAAACGAGTTCCGCAAAATCTCAATGGCCGTCCTTTGCCCTGGTTGGGAAGCAATGGTTTGCAACCGCTCGATCCCGAAGTGGCACGCTTTTTGCATCTGGATAATCAAGCGGGCCTGGTGGTGAGCGAAGTGTTGGAAGGCAGTCCCGCCGCAATCGCCGGATTGCGTGAGCGTGATATCGTGCTTTCGATCAACGGCGAACCTTTGCCGGATTTACGGCCTGACCGGGTGCTCATCACCTATTTCCAACGCGAGGTGAACCGCCGTTCTCCGGGAGATACCATGCAACTGGGCATCCTGCGTGATGGGCAAAAAATGGAACTCAAGGCGGTTTTGACCGATGCACCAGAATTACCCCGGGAAACTGCCCGACGTTTTTTCGAGGATTTAAGATTCACCGTAAGAAAATTTACCTACGTGGATGCGATTGTACGGGGATTGAAAGTCGCCGATCAACGCGGTGTGATTGTAGACTACGTCAATCCCGGGGCCCCGGTAGGATTGGCCGGACTGCGACAGGATGACTGGATAAAGGAGATTGATGAAACGGACTTGGATGGGTTTGCCACGGCCGTGAAGGTTTTGGATGCAATCGAGGCGGATCATGATCGCAAGGAATTCAGTATTTTGATTGATCGTGGCGGGGAAGACTCAGTTTTGAGGGTCAAGTTACATTAATGCGCATGCGCCGCACTTTACAGTCAGTTACAGAAGAGCTAACCCGACTAAAGCGTGCCGGGATCCGAACTGTCTCGATAGCGCCGGATAGTCTGCTGCGTTTACAGGCTGCGGTGAAAAACTATGTCGCGAGCCACAAGACAAAACCTCTGGAACAGATGGTGGATCCCAAGTCCCAAAGCAGGGAGAACAGGGAGAATTTGGCTGGTTCGTCTTCAGTCGGCAATTCAGCCCGGTTATTTCCGGACCCGCCCAAGATAACACTGCCCGATGGAGAAAAGGCCCTGCGTTGGGAATTCCTGCGAGATCTGGTCTTGCGTGATGAGACTTGCCGAAAACACGTGGGCGCGAACAAGCAAGTGGTCTTCGGCGTGGGTAACATCAATGCCGGCATTATGTTTGTCGGCGAGGCGCCAGGGGCAGAGGAGGAAATGCAGGGAGAGCCCTTTGTGGGTCCAGCCGGCATATTATTGACCAAGATGATTGCTGCAATGGGTCTAACCCGTGAGGACGTTTATATCGGCAACATTATGAATTGGCGTCCACAAATGCAGCTCAACGCAAGCGGTGAACAAATCGGGAATCGCCCTCCTACGGACGAAGAAATGAACTATTGCCTGCCATATTTGCGTGCACAGATTGAGGTGATCGATCCTCAAGTGGTTGTCGCATTGGGGGCCACCGCCGCCCGGGGGCTTTTGGCTAACCAGGCATTTGGGACCTTGGGGGAAGTCAGAGGCAAATGGCATGAATTTGAACACAAGCCTCTGATGATTACCTATCACCCGAGTTACATCTTACGCTCTCAATCAAACCGCTCCAAACGCCTCATTTGGGAGGATTTGCTCCAGGTTATGGATCGTAGTGGTCTTCCCATCAGCGACAAGCAGCGGGGATACTTCCTGGGAGGTTAAAAAATCCCGAATTGGCTGCTACTTAAATAGCACCTGTGATACGGTTGAGTTCATTCCGGGCCAAGGCAAACTGGGTGTTTATGTCCGCAATCATCCCGCTAACGTCGGTGAGTCCTTCTTTATTGGAGTGATGCTCGAGTTTTTCCGCAACGGACCGCAGTGCCAGGGCACCCAAATTGGCGGAACTACCCTTGATGCTGTGGGCGGCGCGAGTAAACCGCTCCTTGTCCAAGGCTGCAAGGCTGGTGTCCAGTTCAGCAATTCGCAGCGGTGTATCCTCCAAAAATATTCCGATGATTTCCCTCAAAAACTCGTCGTTGTCACCCGGATTAAGCGACCTTAGATGGTCAATCGCTTCTGGGTCTATAATTGGGAAGTTTGTCATGATTTAGGGTGATGAGGTTAGATCCTGAAGTTGCACGACAGGACGAAGTGACCTGATTCACGCATTTATTGATGGAAATCTTTGGTGAAGGGCAGCGGGAATTTCCGTTGATATCGGATGATTAAATTCTGGGCACTGGTAACACGCTATCAATTCTCGAGTTTACGCAATTCAGTAATTTTGGTCTGCCGGGTTAGAATGATCAGGTTTATGAAGACTTCTGTCGGAATGGTCGCGGGGTCAAGTTCCACAAAAATCACAACGTATCAGTAAATTCTAATATGATGATATTAAACTTGCCATGACTTGGCGCGGTGTTGAGTTTGAGCGTTTCAACTATGGCAAATTCATTCGTATTTTCATCCGAATCAGTCGGTGAGGGTCATCCCGATAAAGTCGCGGACTTCATCTCTGACAGCATCCTTGATGCTTGCTTAACGTTTGATCGCAGGGCTCGTGTGGCCTGTGAGACCTTCGTCAAATCCAACATTGTGGTGGTGGGAGGAGAAATCACCCTGCCCAAATTGCAGGACCAGCGGACCGGCAAAACCCGCCCCGTTGACGATGCCTTCAATATCGACAAGATCATTCGTGATGCCATTCGGGAGATTGGCTACGTAAACGAGGATGACGTTTTTCAAGCCGACACGGTTTTCATCAACAATTACCTGACCGCCCAATCCGCCGACATTGCCCAAGGAGTGGATGCCCGCAAAGCCAAGGGTAAAAAAACAGCCGAGCAGGGAGCCGGTGATCAAGGCATCATGTTTGGCTACGCCTGCAATGAAACGCCTGAATTGATGCCGACGCCCATCATCTATGCGCATCGATTGGGTCGTGAACTGACCAGAATTCGCAAGTCCGGCAAGGCTCCCTGGCTGCGGCCTGATGCGAAGTCACAGGTTTCGGTGCGATATGTCGACGACCGACCTGTTGAAATCGTCAATGTCGTCATCTCAACGCAACATGCCGCGGGAACGCCACATCGCAAAATCGAGAAGTTTTTGATCGATAATGTAATCAAGAAAGTGCTTCCGGCCAAAATGCTGAACAAGCGGACACACTATTTGATCAATCCCACGGGAAACTTTGTAATTGGTGGACCGCAGGGAGATTCCGGACTGACGGGCCGCAAAATCATTGTGGATACCTACGGTGGCTGGGGCCGGCACGGCGGAGGAGCATTCTCTGGCAAGGATCCATCCAAAGTTGACCGCTCCGCGGCTTACATGGGTCGCTGGGTAGCAAAAAATATCGTGGCAGCAGGCCTGGCCACGCACACCGAAATACAATTCGCCTATGCCATCGGACATCCGGAACCGGTATCGGTTCGGGTGGAAACTTTTGGGACGGGCACCGTAAGCGACGAGCTGATCACGGCTGCGGTCTGCAAGGTGTTCAGTTTCAAACCGGCCGAGATCATCTCCCAACTCAATCTGTTGCGTCCCATCTACCGTCAGACCACCAATTATGGCCATTTTGGCAAGGGTGGGCTGCCTTGGGAACAAACCAATAAAATCTCGGCACTTAAATCCGCCGTCAAGTCGCTCGCGAAGTAAGCGAGACAATTTCAAGGAAAAACTTTATGGGAACAGTCACAACCTCCGCTCCTGCCACGCAGGACTACCACGTTAAGGATATTTCATTGGCCGAATGGGGTCACAAAGAAATCTCCATTGCCGAACACGAAATGCCGGGCTTGGTGTCGATTGGCAATAAATTCGACAAGGAAAAGCCATTGCAAGGTGTGCGGATCACGGGATCGCTGCACATGACGATTCAAACCGCCGTCTTGATCGAAACGCTAGTGAAGCTTGGTGCGATCGTGCGTTGGGCTTCCTGCAACATCTTTTCCACCCAGGATCACGCCGCCGCCGCGATTGCGGAGTCGGGAGTTCCGGTCTTCGCCTGGAAGGGCGAGACCCTGACCGAATATTGGGACTGCACCTGGAAGGCACTGGTAGGTCCGGATGGTCTCGGCCCACAGCTGGTGGTGGATGACGGGGGAGACGTCACCCTGTTGTTGCACAAGGGGGTTGAGATGGAAGCCGGTTCAGATTGGGTCAATGGACCCGCCGAGTCTGATGAAGAGCAAGTCATCAAAAATCTGCTGAAGCGGATTCATGCCGAGGATCCTCAAATTTTCACTCGCATGGCCAAGGAATGGCGTGGGGTGTCCGAGGAGACCACCACGGGCGTGCATCGTCTTTACGAATTGCATGAACAGGGCAAATTATTGGTCCCGGCGATCAATGTTAACGACTCGGTGACAAAATCCAAATTCGACAATCTTTATGGCTGCCGTGAATCCCTGGCTGACGGAATCAAACGGGCCACTGATGTAATGATCGCCGGCAAAGTTGCCGTGGTCTGTGGCTACGGGGACGTGGGCAAAGGCTGTGCCCATTCCCTCAAGAGCTTTGGTGCACGCGTCATTGTGACCGAAATCGACCCGATCAATGCCCTGCAGGCGGCAATGGAAGGGTATGAGGTCAATACGACAGAAAGCACCTTGGGTGTGGCCGACCTATATGTCACTACCACGGGCAACAAGGATATCATCACCTTGGAACACATGCAGAAGATGAAGGATCAGGCCATCGTCTGTAACATTGGCCATTTCGATAACGAAATCCAAGTCGACCGGCTTTATAAGGCTTCCGGCGTCACCCGGACCAATATCAAGCCACAATATGACATGTTCACTTTCCCCGCCGGCCACAGCATTTATCTGCTGGCCGAGGGTCGGTTGGTGAATCTGGGCTGCGCGACCGGGCATCCTTCCTTCGTCATGTCCAACAGCTTTACCAATCAGACCCTGGCGCAGATCGATCTGTGGAAAAACCGGGCCAGTTATGTGCCGGGGGTTTATCGGTTGCCGAAACATCTCGATGAGGAGGTTGCCCGTTTGCACTTGGAACGCATCGGAGTGGTGCTCACCAAGCTTTCGCCCGCCCAGGCAAAGTATCTGGGTGTGCCGGTCGAGGGTCCTTATAAACCAGAGCATTATCGCTATTGAGCAAGACGGCTCTGTAACGCTTGATTTTCAAACCTGCGCCTGAATGGCGCAGGTTTTTCATGTGTGGAACGTTCGTGCTCAACCCGACTGTGCGGCCAAGGCAGGGCAAAAAATAATCCCGGCTTCCATTGCTGGAAACCGGGATTAAAATGGCGGAGAGAGGGGGATTCGAACCCCCGGTAGGCTTTTACACCTACAACGCTTTAGCAAAGCGCGGATTTGCGTTGCAAATACGCTACTTACAAAAGAGTTGATCGTTTGTTGACTGCTTTTGGATTTCAGTTCCTTTGCTGGAGGCTGTTCCATAGTTCGAATTTGGAGCGTTCCTCGAGGTCGCT
>JAIPJW010000030.1 GCA_021734075.1 Cephaloticoccus sp. | reverse complement strand
CCCTTGGTCTGGGGTGCGACCGCGTAAAGGTCCTGCGGGTTGCCGAGGTTGACGGGCTCGATATCGAGCATTTTTTGGGTGCCCGGCAAAAAAGACATGGCGCCGTTGTGGATGGTGGTGTCCTGCAGGGCGATCCAGATGGTGAGCTGATGCATTCGCTGCTGATGCGGCCAGTAGGGCGTGTCCTGATGCCAGGGTGTCTTGGCCCCGGTGTGGGGTTCCTTGAACAAGGCATGGTCATGCCAGAGACGCACACTCAGGCCGCTCAAGCGTGAGGCGATGCTGCCCAGGCGCCGATCGAGCACAAACGGCTTAACGGCCGGATAACGATGCCATAGATTCACGCATTGGATGAAAATCTGCTCATAGCTTCCCTTGGTGCGGTTGGGGTCCTTGCCGGCCGTGTCCTGCTTCACGGCATCATTCACCGCGGCACGAAAAACCGGGAGATCGCCGGCAGATATCACATCATTCAGCTTGATGTAACCATCGCGTTGATAAGTGGCGATTTGTTGTGGGGTGAGAGGATATTCGCTGCTCATGGAAAGTTGGGAGGTTGATTTTCGAGGTGTTTGTGTGCTTTAGCGTTTGAGGCGAATAATCGACGGTTAGGCCAGCCAAGACATTACTATCTGCAGAAATATTCAGCATCCACTAGAAGGGCTCTGGTCATGGCTTTTGGCGATCGGGAGCCCAGCACGTGGTGCGCCCGGCAATAATCTCGCGCACCAGCCGGCAACGGGTCCTGGGGCAGCAACCGTTGTCCTGCCACCGGTGATTGAAGAGCCAAGTGTCGGGAATGTTGACGTTGAGGTCCGGTGGCAAATGACCGCCCTGTCCGGCGATGGTCCGCAACGCCATCCGGCATACGGTCCGACATTCGCGCCATAGGGTCCTGATTTCTCCAGCCTCCAGCGAACCGGCCAATCGACGCGGGTGAATGCCGGCCCGCCAGAGAATTTCGTCCGCCATCCAGTTGCCGATGCCGGGGAAGCGTTCCTGCATCAACAGCACGGCTTTGATGGGGGCACGGGCTCGACGAAGCAGGAACGCCGCCACCTGCTCGATCGTGAATTCCTGGGACAAAATCGCCGGGGCAATTCTCGTCCACCAACCGGGTGCTTGTTTGCCCTGATGGAATTCAATTTTCCCAAACATGCGCGGATCGCTGAAGACCAGAGTATGGAACCGAGTGCGCAGGGTCAGGTGATCGTGCCTGGCCGGTTGATGGTGGGCGGCTTCGACCCGTAATTCGCCACTCATCCCCAGATGGATGCCCAACCAGCAATCCGTGCCGAAACGGAAAAGCATTTGTTTGGCCGAGGTGAAGGAGGATTTCATCCGCTGCCCGGTGATTGCCTGGCGCAGTTTGTCGGCGGGGGCGTGTCGAAAGAGTTTGTTGCCGTCATGGGTATGCACCGCGATGACCGGGCGATGACAGGCTGCTTGGTGCCAGCGCTGGCGATAGAATTCAACTTCGGCGAGTTCAGGCATGACTGGCGAAAGCCAATTCATCCGCGCAGAGACCTCAAGTCCCTTGCCGCGTTGGGACAAAATTGATTCGGCAAGGTCGACGGATATCGCCAAGGTGACGTGATGAACCACGATGCAATCCGCCCCGAGGCACAGAATGGGGAGGAAAAGTCCAGGGTGGAAAAAAAGCAGGGCAAGGGACTGACCCGGCAGCTTGCCGCCGGCCTAAGTTTTTCGATGGCGGCAATGCGCAAGGAAGGATCGGTCAAGGCACCCCCGGGTTCGATCCCCGGCATTGAATCTTTTGGCCCCATGGATCAACCCCCTGCACCGGATGCGGTTAGGTTGCAGTGGTATGACTACGGGGTGAATGCGGTTAGTTTCGAGGCCGAGGGGGATTTGGAGACAATGTGTTCCTCGGAGCGGCCGGCCGACACCTTGGTGCGTTGGATCAATGTGGATGGCTTGAACCCCTACGTGGTGAACCGTCTGCGCCAAGCCTACGGTATCCACACCCTGGCCGCCGAGGATGTGTTGCGGACTTCGCAGCGACCGAAGTTGGAGATTTTTCCCAATCATCTGTTTGTCGTGGTCCGCATGCTGACCTTGCGGGACGGGGTGATGCACCAGGAGCAAGTGAGCATTTTTCTTTTCAAGGATACACTGATTACATTTCAAGAGACGAAGGGGGATGTCTGGGATCCCATTCGCCAACGCTTGCAGAAAAAGGGTTCACGGCTGCGCTCCATGGGACCGGCGTATCTGCTCTACGCGTTGCTTGATGCCGTGGTGGACCACTCATTCCCATTACTGGAATCATACGGTGAGATGTTGGAGGAATTGGAGGCGGCCGTGATCAATGATCCGCAACCGGTCATTCAGCGCCAGATTCACCGCATCAAGCGGGAACTCGTGGTGCTGCGCAGGGTTCTCTGGCCGTTGCGCGAGGTGGTCAACGAATTGCACCGGAATGATACCGAGGAAATTCCCGCCGAGGTGAAGACCTTCATGCGCGACGTTTATGACCATGCCGTGCAGGTCATGGAAATCATCGAGACCTATCGCGAACAGGCTGGCGGTCTCAATGACCTTTACATGTCGGCCGTGGCCAACCGGATGAACGAGATCATGAAAGTGCTGACGATCATGGCCTCGTTTTTCATCCCGATCACCTTCGTTGCCGGGGTATATGGGATGAATTTTGAGCACATCCCCGAACTGCCCTGGAAGTATGGTTACGTGGGTTTTTGGGCGGTGTGTGTCTCGATCTTTACCGTGCTCTTTGTTTTCTTCCGGCGCAAAGGCTGGCTGGGGGGCAAGTGACCGATCTGGGGTTTCTTACCCGTTGATGCGATGGTAGCTTCGCAGGGTGCGCAGGTGGTCGAGCGTGAGCACGGCTTGCCACTGCAGTTTAGCCTTGGGCCACGCTTCGGGAAATGTGCCACCCCAGTCCCAATGGGGATGCCATGATCCGTCGGGCATCTGGCTTTGAATCAGGTAATCCAAATGTGCTTCAATATCCGAATCGATTGATGCCCGCCAGGGAGAATCGCTGGTCGGAGCTATGTCCAGTGGACGCATGCCGTAGCCGGTCCACTTTGAGGGATCACGCTCCAGGTTTTTGGCAATCCAGCCGGGAATGAGGCGGGTCAATGCCAGTGCAAGTTCAGGGGATACATCGGGTGCGCTATGCAGGCGCAGGTAACAGAGGAGGCCATGCATCTCGATTTCCCCGGAATCCTCGCTCAACCGCATCAAGGTGGCCCGGGTTGCGTTCGCCTTCAGATGCTCAATTCTTCCCATCGGGAAGGCGTGCAGGCAGGCCAGCACGTCCGGTCGGGGATTATCGATCTAACCCTGCCAGTTTGCGGCAGATACCGGCGAGCTGTGCTACCATGGTGCGTGAGGTTGGGAATTGTCGTGTGCCGGGATGATGGGCCAGACGGCGTGCGCTTCATCGTAGGCGGCCAGCAAGTATTCGAGTGCCTGCTGCACGAGCGGATTTGTGGCGGGAGTGGCGAGTTCGCGGAGAATATGAAGCGCACGGCAAGTGCTCAGCACTGAGGAGGCGGCAAAACCGATGTCAGCTTCCAGACTGTGAAATCCGCCATCGTTGTTTTGAAAATACTGCAATGCGGCGCGCACCGGTTCGGCTGGACCGCGCCCAAAAAAGAATGCGAACAGTGCCTGTTCAAGCGGTCGGGCCTGCTGCAGGAATACCGCCGCCCGACCGAATGATTCCGGTGCGAGTAACAGGCGGGACTTCATGGCCGGTATTTTTCAGGACAAGGTGGCGACGAACGAAGACAGATCGGCGTGTAGGACGACCCCCTTGGGCAAACGGGTTTGCCAGGTTGGGGCATCGTATTTTCCCGTGCAAACGGCGACGGAGTGAATTGCGGCATTCAAACCGGCCATGATGTCGCTATCACGATCGCCCACCATCCAGCAATGCGCCGGTTCGAGTTTGTGCGTGGCCATGCTTTCCAAAATAAAACGGGGGGAGGGTTTGCGATATGCCGAAGGCTGATCCGGGGCCTCGGGCGCGATGCAGACCCCGGTGAACAACGCATCCCCCAGACCGAGCAATTCAATCATGCGGCGATTGCAGGCCTCGGCATCCGCCAGGGTGTGCAATCCACGGCCAATGCCCGACTGGTTGGTAAACAGGAACAACTGGTAACCCAAAGCAAGGGCGTGCTGCAAACCCGCTCGCACTCCGGGAATCAATTCCACCCCGGTCGGATCGGCCAGATAGTCCTTGTCGAGGATAAGGGTGCCATCGCGATCCAAAAACAGCGCCTTGCTCATGATTGTTCGGACCCGTAGGCGAGTAGCTCGGCGGGAGTGACGGTCGCGGTGCCGAACTTGCCCACCACCACACCGGCCGCGGCGTTGGCAAAATGGGCGGCGGTCTCCAGGCTGGCCCCGGTTGCCATGGCCAGGGTCAGTGCGGCAATGACCGTGTCACCGGCACCCGACACATCGAAGACCTGTCGGGCTGCGGTGGGGATGATTTTGAGGGCTTTGCCCCCTTTGCTCAACAGCATCCCATCGGCCCCCAGGGTAATGACGAGTTGGCGCGACTTATGGGCCTGCCATAGACGATGACAGATTTTTTGCGGATCAATCCCATCATCAAGCCCGGGGGTCAGGCCGGCCATTTCCAAGGCTTCCTTCTTGTTGGGAGTGATCAGATCCAGCTGGGCAAAGATCAGGCCACTGGAAGGCTTGGGATCGAGCGCGATGAATTTCCCGTGCTGGTGGGCCACGGTGACGAGCCGCTTGATCAGGGGATTGCTGAGTGTGCCCTTGGCATAGTCGGACAGGATAACCGCATCGGCCTGGCGCACTTTTTCGACCAGTTGCCGCATCCGGCGGGCAATGGATTGACGATACAAACTGGGGTGAACCTCGCTATCCAGGCGGCACAGTTGCTGATTGCGCACCACCACGCGGGTCTTGGTTATGGTGGGATGATCACAATCAAACCGGGCATCGTAGGCAATGTGATTGGCCTGCAAATGCTGACGGAGCTTGTCGCCATTTTTATCCCGGCCGATTGAGCCGCATAACTCCACCTTGGCGCCCAAGGCCGCGATGTTGGCCGCCACGTTGGCCGCGCCCCCCACCGTGTCCGATTCGCGATGGATATTGACCACCGGCACGGGTGCCTCGGGTGAGATGCGGGTGGCATCGCCCCAGATGTAATGATCAAGCATCACATCGCCGATCACGACGACGTGCAAACGGGCGATGCGTTTCAGCAGCGGGGCGAAGCTTTTCATTTGATTTCCCAGTCGTAGTGATGCGAGGAGAGCAGTTTGGCGCCCCGGTCGGTGACCTGCACGACATCCTCAATCCTGCAGCCGCCCAAACCAGGGTAATACAGTCCAGGCTCTATGGTGACGACGGAACCCTTGACCAGAGTGTAAGGCACCGTCGAGACGCGGGGCACCTCGTGCACGGCGAGACCAAGGCCATGACCGGTGCCATGGAAGAACCCGACCGAGCCTTGCTTGCCGTGTTTGGTCTGGAAACCGGCTGATTCGAAGACATTGAGCACCTGCTGGTGCACCTCGCGCCCGTCCACCCCGGTGCGCACGGCCTTGATTGCGGCGCGTTGAGCCTCGTGGACCGTGGCGTAAAGTTTGCGTTGGGCCGCGGAGGCGCGACCTTTGAGATAGGTGCGGGTCATGTCCCCGAAATAACCGGTTTTGGTGACGCGAGGGAATATATCAACGATGATCATCTCATTGGGTCGCAGGGGACCGTGGCCCCGTTCGTGAGGATCACAGGCTTGGTTGCCGCCGGCCACAATGGTGTCCTCCGAATGACCGCCATTGGCCATCAGGGCCGATGCGATGGCGAACTGCACGCGCTCGGAGGTCAGCACCTTGCCCTCGAAGATGAGTTCCCTTTTGCGAATGCGCGATTGGCGCAGGATATCCTCGGCGACGGTGAAGCCTATGGAACTGAGACGATTGCCTTCACGCAGGGCGGCTGCTTCACGTGGTGTCTTGACTTCCCGTTCGGGAAAGAGCGGTCCATCGGCCAGTTCGATGTGCAGACCGAGATCGCGCAGTTTGAGAAACAGCGCCGCGGGGAAATCATCCGCGACCCGAAATCCCGGCAAGCGGTGGGCTTTGGCCAGTTCGGCAATGATTTCCGCGGGACCGACCTTGCGGTCCGGGTGGCGCTTGCGGGCCCGGGCAACCCAGGCTTCAAGGGGCAGCACCTTGTCAAAACTGCGGGCCTTCAGCACCCGGCCAAATTCCAGGGCGTTTTGGACGGTAAAGCGCTTCTGGCCGACGCCAAAGGCGATAAACGGGTCATGCACGGAGACCCGGCTGAAGTAGAGTTGATCTGCGCTGCTGGCTGTGTCGGCGTAGAGCAGGGGAGGGAGGGGTTTTTTTGCCACGGGTAGAGATAGTTTGATTGTCTGTGGAACATGATTAGCCACGGAGTCTGTGAAAAACGCAAATCCGGTTTCTTGGGGTCGCCCGTGGGTAGCAGTCTTGTTGCTGGCTCTGTTGCTGGGGGGATGTGGTCGGAGTGAACCTGTTGCCCCGGCCAAACCCAAGACCGTCGTCGATTATTTTTCCATCCAAGTCGATGGTCACCCCGTCAGGATGCAGTTGGCGATTTTGCGTCCGGAAATGGAACGGGGACTGATGGAAAGACGGGAGTTGGGCCGGGATGACGGCATGCTGTTTGTCTATCTGCGGCCGCAACGGATGAGCTTTTGGATGCGCAACACCTACGTGCCCCTGGACATTGGTTTTTTTAATGCCAAGGGGGAACTGGTCGAAATTTATCAAATGCATCCGTTGGATGAGACCCCGATGGCGTCACACAGCGATCGGCTGCAATTTGCGCTGGAAATGAATCAAGGCTGGTTCAAAGCCAACAATGTGAGGCCGGGGGCCCGTTTGGATATGAAGGCCTTGGTGCAGGCCCTGCACGAACGGGACTTCGGCCCGGCCCAGTTCGGCCTGGAGTAAGACTCAATCCTCCTCGTCGCGGTCGAGGCGGTGCCCTTTTTCGATTTTCAAGTCGTCGCTGGGAATATCGTTGGCAGTCCGCAGCATGAGCACGGGTGTCTTGGTCTTTACCCAGGTGTCCACGGCCCGAAAATGCTTGGCGGGCACGTTTTCGAGCGTATCCCCCACGGTTTTGGCCGGCAACATCTGGCCCTTCTTGGTGGCATTGAACTCGTAGGCGGCACGGTGCACGCGCTCCTGGGTCGTGGCCGGGCTTTCACTTTCAGGGATTTGCAGCACCCAACCGACAAAATCATCCTTGGGCAGTTTTTCCTCGGGATCGGAAATCAGAATGACGAACTGCTTCTTGACCGGTGGCGGCTTCTCCTCCTCGCCCGGGTCGGGTTGCACCGCGAGGTTCATTTCCTCGATGACACGTCGCAGCAGGGCTGGGTCCAACTGGTTCTTTTTCAATATTTCGGCGACTTTGTTAACGTCAATTTTCGGCATGGTGTTTTTAGATTTAGGTGCCCACGAATGGACACTAATGAACGTGAATGTAAAGGCCGGGGCAGATGGGGAGTGGTTTGACGTGGTCAACGCCCGTGACCAGGTGGTCGGCCGGGAGCTGCGTTCGGTGGTGCACGCCAAGGGGTTGTGGCACCGGGCCGTGCACGTTTTGGTCTTCAATGCCGCCGGGCAAGTGTTTCTGCAAAAGCGATCGATGACCAAGGACATGTCGCCCGGTTTGTGGGATTCCTCCTGTTCCGGGCACCTGGATGCCGGTGAGGACTACGACCCGGCGGCGCAACGTGAATTGGGTGAGGAACTTGGTCTGGATGAATCCGTCGTTCCGCAGCGTTGGTTGCGAGTGGAAGCCTGTGCAGAAACCGGCTGGGAATTTTGTTGGGTCTATCGTTTGGAACATGCAGGTCCGTTTACCCTGCATCCGGAGGAAATCGCCAGGGGCGAATGGTTGAATCCCCATGAAGTTACCCGCCAGCTGACGTGCACTCCGACCGCTTTTTGTCCGGCTTTTACCCTGATCTGGTCGCGGCTTTCACCGACCCTCACGTGAGGGTCCGGGCCGGGTGGTGCGACCGGCGATCTTGCCGGAGCCGGTATTTTCACTGAGCCGCTTGATATCGTCGAACTGCTTGCGCGTGATCAGACGCCGGGGCACCCGTTTTTCGGCTTCGTAAAGGAGTCGTTCCCGATCGTCATCAGTCGGGATGTGCGGCTCCCACGCGGTGTGGTGACCTTGGTGGCGTTTCCATTCAATGTTCCCGCCATGCACCACGGCATGGACCTGATATTTCCCCTCCTCGGGATCCTTGTTCCACCAGCCAAACTCGATGCTCATGTCTTCTGCATGTGAGAGGTTGGGGCCGGAGTCAGTGCAAATTGTGCAATAATTCTCCCGGGATGGAAATTCCCCCCGCTGATCCTCAATCGCCGCACGATCAGTTCCTCATTGGCCAATTCGACGATCAACCGGCCGCAAGGCGGACAAAACGATCCGGTATTGATGATGATGCCGCCATCATGCCGGCGCCAAATCCCGGGCCAGTGGGTATGCCCGGCAACCAGAAACCGGGCCTTGGGTCGATGGGTGCGCAACAGTTCCTGAGCCCGTCGGGGGAAGGTCCGCCAGGAGTTGAGAATGTGCAACGGTCGCGACGGTGGCCAGATGGTATCGGTAACAAAACTGGTCAGGTAGCGCAGCCCGTTGCGTTCGGCTTGGTGTCGTTGGGGTATATTGGCAGCGGCGTTGCGGTGGGCTCGCAACAGGGTCGTCAATGTATCCTCGTCAGGGGGCAATTCATGCCGGGCCCGGTCAACCAGTTGCTGCGCCAGATAGGCATCTTGACCCCAGGGCACAATGTTGGGGAAGAGGATATCCCCGTGGGTAACCAACACCTTTCCGCCGGCCAATTCGGCAAAATGGTGGGACGATATGTCCGGATCATGATTGCCCGTGAGAAAAGTCAATGCAGTGGAGCTTTGCTGCCCGAACGCATGCAGGTCCTGCTTTATCTGACGGGTATGCTCCGGATACGGTCCGTTCCGGGTGTCAATGGTGTCGCCATTGAACAACAGCTGGGCGGTGTCAGCGAGCAAGGGAGCCAATTGGGCAAAATCACTCACCGCACTGACCCGGTCGCCATAGTGAATATCTGATATGATGCGGACTTGGATGATTGCCACGACGATTCGCACGAGAACAGGCGGTAAAATGAGAGCAAGCCCTTTGCTCGAGGCTTGCTGGCCAAATTCGGGTGGCTAGACTGGGTTCATGTCTCGTCTTTGGGTCTATCTTCTCATGGTTATGTCCGGTGCGGGATCAATCATGGCGGAGGAGGCCGACAATCTCGCCCGGATTCATCTTGAAGCAATCGGGGGGAAAATGCGCCTAAATCTGCTCAATTCACTCCAGGTGAGCGGACATGTGATCATCGATGGACGCATTCTGAACTTCAACCTGCTGGCCCAGCGCCCCAACCATATCCGCATGGAAACCCGGGCCAGTGAACATGTGGTGGTGCAGGCAACGGACGGGATAAATCCTCCCTGGCAAATGGACCCCGATGCCAAACCCTTGAAACCGCAACTGATCACGGGGGATGAGGCCCGGGAATTTTCCGCCGACGCCGAATTTGACGATCCCCTGGTGGACTATGCGGCCAAGGGCTATACCTTGGATTTCGCAGGGATGGATACGTTGGACGGACGCACCATGTTCAAGTTGCTCGTGACGCGGCGGATGCTGGTTAGCTATTACCTCCTCCTCGATGCCGAGACATATTTTATTGCCGCGAAGCAGTCGGTGCGCCGCTTGGAATTTGGGCGCGAAGTGCAGATCGAAACCCGCTACGAGGATTACCGTCCGGTGGGTGGAATAATCATGCCTCACCGCATATCCGTGACTGCTGACGACAAGCCGCTGCACGAGACCTTTTTGAACAAGGTGCGGCCCAATGTGCCTGTGCCGCCGGACAGTTTCACCATGCCGGTGGCGGGTAGGTAATAGCGAATGTCCGGCCCAAGTTCATGCCCTTTTCGAACCGGTGAGCCGCAAAAAGACACAAAAACCGCAAAATAGGAACCGGGCAACACCCCATGTCTTTCCGTTCTCTTTCTCCCCCCGGATAACGCGAATCTACGAGGATTGGAATGTTGGGCTGCACCTTGGTGCAGCCGGATGCTTAGCTCAGCCCCCGAAGGGATTGGCGCCACCCATGCCTTGCATCATGCCGCCCAGGTCGAATTTTTGATAACCAGGGGGCGGTGCAAAGGATGAATCGGGCAGGGACTTTGGCTCGATCGCCGTGGTCTCGAGCGAAAACTTGTTGGCTCCCTTCGCCGCGCTCACGACGCGCAGCGGAAAGAAATTCTTCCCGGTGATGGCCTGCTCCCAGCCGGACTTGGCCTTTTTCCCGCCCATCATGTTGCCCAGCCCCATGAACATGCCCAGCTGATCAGTGGCCCAGATTTCAATGACGCCATCCTTGGTCTTGGCCAGATACTTGGTGCAATCATAGCCGAGGATTTTCGTGGTGATGCCGGTGTTCTCCAAGGCACTTTCGTCGGCTTTCTGACCAGTGGCTTTTTCCACCGTGGCCTTGATCGCCATCGTCATATACATGGGCTGACCCGGCATGAGGATGATCATTTCATCCTTGTCCAGGTCCATGATGGCGGTCGCACTCTGGCCGGCACTCACCTGGATGTCAGTGCGCACGTGCGAGTTCTTGATGCTGTAGGTAAGGTTGTGGGGGCCGCCGTCGCTTCCCGTGATTTGCATCTGCACGGTGCCTTCAAAGTTCTTGGCCTGAACGATGCTTGTCAGGAACAAGGTGGTGGTCAACAGAAGGAGGCGGGAGATCGTTTTCATGTGCCGGACATCAAATCCATCCGGCGAAGGCAGGCAAGTCCGGCCTTTCGGGTCTTGCCTCGAGCCATGCGCTCGCCTCCATTGGCTGCACCATGGCTATATTCGGACCCATTGCAGTGGTGCGTGATCAAACCAAGGGCTGGTCGGGCTTCGACCAGGCCTTCGCTTATCTGGCTGACGTGCTGCAGCCCGGATCCTCGGCCCACGGCCGGATCATGGCCATGGCAGCGGGCGAGGTGAAACGGGTGGAGTTGACCGATGGGTTGTTTGCGATGGAACAGACCTATGAGAGCAAGGCCCGTTACGATGCCTTTGAATCGCACCGGAAATACATCGACATTCAGGTGATAATTGCCGGTGAGGAGCTCATCGAAGTGGCTGCCATCGACCAGTTGCCTGTAGCCCAACCGTTTGATGCCGAGCGCGACGTCATTATTTACGGCAACCATTCCGCTACCAGTGTGTTGCGCCTCGCAGCCGGGGCCGCAGCCGTATTCCGCCCCGAGGATGGACACATGCCCAATCTGAGAGTCGGGGCAGATCCGACGCTGGTCCGCAAGGTGGTGGTGAAGGTGCCGGTGGTGGCTTGAGTATTGGGCGATGAATTATCGCCACCATTTTCACGCGGGTAATTTCGCGGATGTCATCAAGCATGCCCTGGTGGTGCGATTGGTGGCGGCCCTGCAGCGCAAGGAGAAGGGCTTCCTCTATCTCGATACCCATGCCGGGCGCGGCAGCTATGATCTGACCACGGCGGAACAAGGGGATTCGCTGGCCCGCACCCCCGAATGGCCGGCGGGCGTGGGTCGCCTGTGGTCGGCGGCGGGACTGCCGGATTTACTGGCCGACTATGTCGCGATAATCAGGCGACATGATCAACAACAGGGCAACCTCACCGGGGAACCGCGATTTTATCCCGGGTCACCGGTTTTGGTGGCCGCGTTGCTACGCCCCCAGGACCGGATGGCGTTGTGCGAGCGGCACTCCGATGAGTGTGCCGCCTTGCGTGCCAACATGGGGCTTTCGCCCCGGTGTGTAGTCCAGGCCATGGATGGTTATGTCGCCATCCGGGCGATGCTGCCTCCCGTAGAAAAGCGGGCGCTGGTGCTGATCGATCCCCCTTATGAGGCGGAGCACGAGTTTGCGGACATCGTTCGCGGGGTGAAGGAAGGACTGGCCCGACTGCCCGGCGCCGTAATTGCGATCTGGTATCCGTTTACCAAACGGGCGCGGGTGGACGCATTCTTCAACCAACTGCGCGCCCTTGATCTGCCGCCCACTGCGGTGGCCGAGCTTGCGGTGGCCGGTGAATTCTCGGCCCTGAAAATGCGCGGCTGCGGGGTGGTGATAATCAATCCACCCTGGCAATTCGAAGCGGAGGCTGCACCGGCCTTGACCAATCTGGCGAACATACTGGCCCAGGAACCCGGAGCCACTGGACGATATTGGTGGCTGGTGCCAGAGCGCTGAAGCTCAGATAACCTGGTCTTCACCCGGGCTGCGCGTGATCCGGGTGGCCGTGAACGGCAACGGTTCAAATGCGGCACGGGGATTGGGCAGCTTGGGAGCCTTGAACACCGGCCGACCCCAAATCAGATCCTGCATACGGCCCTTTTGGGCGGAGAAGGGTGGAGGGGCGGTGGTATTGTGGCGGTTGGAATTTCTATATGCGGACATGTTTGCTTGGTGTTTGAAGTTGGGCTTGGTCAGAGCTCAGGAAGTTGGAGATGTCGGGAGGAGCAAATGTTCCCGCCGCGCTTAACATAATCGTCACAATTGACGAAAAAATCATGCGACGGCCCGGAGGCGGGGCGCAGGGCCGACGGGTTGACGCTTGGGCAGGGTCAAGCTGAGCACGCCGTTGTGGAACTCCGCGTGCAATGTCGGGTAGTCGAGCTCGCGACCCAGGCGCAGACACAAACGATAATCGCGCTGCGCGTTTTCCAGATGCAGCGCCTGCCAGTTGACGCGCACGACGTGTGGTTTCCGCGCCGTGACCACGAGGTCCGGGCCGCGAACTTCGATGGCAATGCTGGACGGGTTCACGCCGGGGACGTAAACCGTGAGCTTCACGGCATCGGGGTGCTCCCGGCAGTCGTAATTCGGTTGGCGGTATTCCGATTGCTGCGAAATGGCTGCTGTCCTACTGCGATGGGGGGGAGTAGTGGGATGGATGATCGTGTGCATGGGAAAATGAAAATAGGATTTGATCCTCGGGGCTTGTGGCGCCGGGCTTCAGGAGGTTTCTAAACGTTATTCCGTTAAACGGAGGTTTAGGCCTGTGAGCCCGGGCCGGTCTGGTGTTTATTCCAAATAATGGAGACCGAACGCACCTGACCGCGGCAAAGCATGGCGACGGTCTTCGTATACGGAGCACCGGCCTGGCTGCGGAGATGTTGACTGCTGTCGGTCATTGGAACGGGTGCACCATCGCACAGGCAGGGATCGTCGCCAAGAATTATTTTTGTCATCCGTGGTTTTCCCCGCATGAGGGTGAACTATGTCACGGTTTTCACTCGTGCGACAAGCACCGCCGGTCATGGTCAATGGGTTCTACTGATTCCGCGTTTACCCCAACCCCGTTCCAGTTCATGACCCGCATCCTTGCCCATTTGACGAATGCCTTTCCAATCTGGGTATTGGCAGGTGGGATTTGGGCCCTCTACGATCCGTCGCTGTTTACCTGGTTCAGCGGTCCCTGGATTGTCTGGGGGCTCGCCGTGATCATGCTCGGCATGGGCCTGACCCTTACCGTGGAGGATTTCAAACGGATCATTGTCCTGCCACGTCCCGTGGCCCTGGGCTTTGGGGCACAGTTTCTGTTCATGCCGCTGCTCGGTTGGTCCATCGGCCGGGTGCTGCAGTTGGACCCGCCCCTGGCCGTCGGTTTGATTTTGGTGTCCTGCTGTCCCGGCGGCACGGCATCCAATGTCGTGGCCTTCCTGGCCCGCGCCAATGTTGCGCTCTCAGTCGTGATGACCATGTGCTCCACCTTTGCGGCGGTGGCAATGACGCCGCTGCTGACGCAATTTTACGCGGGCACCATCGTGCATGTGGACGCCTGGGGACTGTTTCTTAGCACCTTCAGGGTCGTGGTGGCTCCCGTGGTGCTGGGTGTGGCTTTGAATCGGCTGGCGCCGCGCGTGGTGGCCTGGTCACTCCCGGCTGCACCCTTGTTGTCGGTCATCACCATCACCCTGATCTGTGCCAGTATCATCGGGCAAAGTTCGGCGGCAGTGCGGGCCAGTGCCGGGTCCCTCCTGCTCGCCGTCGGCCTGCTGCATATCGGCGGTTTTGCCCTCGGTTATCTTTCGGCCCGGCTCTTTCGTTACGACCGGATCATCGCCCGCACGATTTCAATTGAGGTGGGCATGCAGAACTCCGGTCTGGGCGTGGTGCTGGCGCGGCAGCACTTTGCCGATCCTCTGACGGCAGTGCCCTGTGCCATATCCAGTGTATTCCATTCGGTCATCGGCAGTGTATTGGCCGGCTGGTGGCGGCTTAAAGACAGGAAGTGATTGTCGCGCGGCCCGGGCCGCCTAGGCTGGCGATTATGAAAAAAGCGTTCACGGACTCGACGGTGACTCTGGCGGAATTGAAATCGCGGGTGCTGGCCTTTGCCCGCGAACGGGACTGGGAGCAGTTTCATGCCCCCAAGAATCTCAGCATGGCATTGGCGGCGGAAGCCGGTGAGTTGATGGAGCACTTTTTGTGGGCGTCGCCCGAAGCATCTCTCGGGATCGCCCGCAGCAAGGCCAAGCGCGGTGAAATTGCCGATGAGTTGGCCGATGTGGTCATTTACGCGCTCGAATTTGCCAACATTACCGGTCTCGACGTGGCCGGGGCCATCGGGCGCAAGATGGCGGCCAATGCCCGGAAATATCCGATCGCCAAGGCGCGCGGTCGCTCGGCCAAATACAACGAGCTGTGATGTGGGAGGCTGAATGCTGAAACATTCCCCACAGCTTGCTGCGGGGTTTCGGTGTTCAATGTGGAAATCAGGAAGGCTGGGAAACTGACCCACTGAGTTTCCCGCTGATTGCGCGGAAGACCACGGATTAAATTCTACGGCGGGATCGCGATCCTGCCTTTCCAGTTGGTAATGAGCCACTGGCTGCACCAAGGTGCAGCCCTACAGGTAAAATTCGCACTCAACCGCGTTATCTGCGGCAACTCCCTGCTTCAGCCCTTGCCGCCGTAGCTCACGTAATCATCGAGATCGAGCAGGTCGGCAAAGGAGCGGATATCGGTGCGCTCGGCGGCGTTGCGCTTGATCACGCCGGCGATCCATTCGTGGCCTTCGACACCACCGGGTCCGTTTTGCTCCAGCCAGGTGGACCAAGCGACGATTTCATGGGGCAGCCGGGAGCAGTGCTCATTGACCCAGGTCAGCATCTCCGTGTCGGTCTTGCCATCCTTGACGGCTGCTAGCATCGCGGCGGGATCAATGCCGGTGAACGCAAAGAAACGCTCATCAACCGGGCAGTTGTAGTGGTAGTCACCGTTTTTGCCGACGATTTCGGCGCGGGCCTTGTCGAGCAGGCGGGGCAGGTGGGCGTAGCCACCGAGCCGCACCCGGAGACTCCGGGGTGGATGTTGGGTCAGGTCGGGTTGGAACAGGTTGATCATAAAATCTAGTTTTGCCCGAAACAGCCGCACTGGTTGCCGCAGGGCGAGGGTGGCGGGGCGGCCTTTTGGGTCATGATGCCGTATCCACCCGAGATCACCCGTCGGACCGGCTCGCCGGTCTCCGGATGTAGGGTCAGGGGCTGCTCCGTCATGGACTGCTGCATTTCGAAGCGGACCGGCTTTTGTCCGGCGCGCTGTGGCACGGTTTCATAGATGTAGGTCGCCATGGGAAGACGCAAAGTGAGGGAGGGCCGGTTTTATGCAACCCAAGTTGCAACTTTGAATTGCGACAGATTCAACCCGACTTGGGTCGGAATGCAGGCATGACCTTAGAATTGGTTTCCAGCCGGGGTCCGCCGATCAGGTCGATGCAGTAGGGGATGGCGGGGAACACCGCCTCCAAGTTTTCGCGGATAGCCTTGGGTCGGCCCGGCAGGTTGACGATGAGGGTGCGTCCGCGGATGCCGGCGGTTTGCCGGGAAAGAATGGCGGTGGGCACGTAGCGCAATGACGCCGACCGCATTTGTTCGCCGAAGCCCGGGAGCATTTTTTCACAGACTACAGTGGTAGCCTCCGGTGTGACGTCCCGCGGCGCCGGACCGGTGCCTCCGGTCGTGACCACGAGGCAGCAACCAGTCTCATCCGCCATGCGGCTCAATTCGGCGGCAATGATGGTCTGATCGTCTGGCACGATCTTGTAATCGACCTCGAAGGGCGTCACGAGCCACTCCCGCAACAACGCCACGCAACTCTGCCCCGGAGTATCCTCGTAAACCCCGGCACTGGCGCGGTCCGATACATTGAGCACTCCGATTTTTACGGTCATGGGTTGGGGGCGAAGTTGCGGATAATTTCCGCCGGTGTCACGCCCCGAGCGCGCAGCGTGCGCAGACTGAGGGCGTCGTGCCGCTTGGCCAGCCGCTGACCATTCTCATCACACATGAGCGGACAGTGGTAATAAGCCGGGGCAGGCTCACCCAACGCTTGAAAAAGCAGCAGTTGACGGAAGGTCGATTTAACCAAGTCGGCGCCCCGGACAACCTCGGTGATGCCCATGGCGATTTCGTCCACCACGCAGGCCAGCTGATAGCTCGGGGTGTCGTCCTTGCGCCAGACGAGAAAGTCGCCGAAGTCCCGACCCGCGACCGCCGTCTGCGGTCCGAGCGCTCCGTCCTGAAACGTGAGTTCGCGGCCATCCGGCACCCGGAAACGCCAGTTGATTGAGATGGTGTCGCCCAACTCCGGGAGTGGGGCGCCGGCCGGGGGCCGAAACTGCGGCGAATATACGGGTTCATCATTTGCACCTCCTTCATGTGGCGCACCGGCGGCCTCGATCACATCCCGGCGTGAATGCGAGCAGGGGAAGATCAGGCCGGCGGCGTGCAGGGTCTTGAGCGCCTGCCGATACAGCGGCATGTGCTCGCTTTGTGAGACCATGGGCTCTTCCCAAGTCAACCCCAGCCAATGCAGGTCCTCGAGCATGGTGGCAACGAAATCCAGACGGAAGCGGTTGGCGTCGAGGTCGTCGTTGCGCAATAGAAGTCGACCGCTGGCGGCCCGGGCGCGTTCCGCCGCGATCCAGAAGGTGCGGGCATGCCCCAGGTGCAGGTCACCCGTCGGCGAAGGCGCGAGGCGACCGGTGTAGACGGGGGACTGGGGAACCGCGGGTGACACAAGCAGCACAGATGGCGGATTCCCGGACCAAATCCAAACCTTCGTTTTTGATTTCACCCCGCCGCCTCTCCGTGCATCAGTAGGCACTGTATGAGACTGCTCTGTGTTTATTGCTCCTCCAGCCGGGATCTGGCGCCGGAATACTATGCCATGGCGGAGCGGGTGGGCCGCGAAATGGTCGCGCGGGGCTGGGGCTTGGTCTATGGCGGCGGCAAGGCCGGCCTGATGGGGGCGGTGGCCCGCGGGGTCAAGTCCGTCGGGGGCCACGTGGTGGGGGTGATTCCCGAATTCATGAAAGTGCGCGAACTTGCCTATCTTGACGCGGACGAATTGGTCACGGTTGAAACCATGGCCGAACGCAAAACGGCCATGATTATCCGGGCGGACGGGTTTCTCGCCTTGCCGGGTGGCATTGGCACGTTGGAGGAGATAGCCGAGGTCTTGACGCTGCGTTATCTGGCTCAGCTGGACAAACCTGCCGTGTTTTATAACCAAAACGGATTCTATGATGACCTCCTGCGTTTTTTTGAACGCATGCAGGCCGAACGCTTTCGCACCAGTGGCATGCAGGGTCTCTATTCCGTGGCTGCCACCATTGAGGATATCTGGGCTAACTTGGACACGCCACACTCCTACGAGGCGGATACACTTTGGCGGGCAAAAAACTGACATGCATCGCGAGCCGGTGTTGAAACTCTTGCGTCAGTATGCCCAGGGGGAACTGGATGCGCATGAGGCGGCCACGACCGCGGCGATCATTGAATTTGTCGAAAACCACCCCTACTGCCTGCTGCGTTCCCAGTTGACCGGACACCTGACCGGCTCGGCATGGATCGTCGATCCCACCCGCCGGAAAACCCTGCTCACGCACCACCGCAAGCTCGACAAGTGGCTGCAACTCGGTGGCCACGCCGACGGCGATCCCGACCTCTCGGCCGTGGCCTTGCGCGAAGCCCGGGAGGAGAGTGGACTGATGGGCCTGCGCCCGGTGAGCCCCAAGCCATTCGACATAGACCGGCATCGCATTCCCGCGAGCAAGGACGTGCTGGAGCATTGGCATTACGATCTACGGTTCATGATCGAGGCCGATCCGACCGAGCCTCTGACCGTGACGGATGAATCCCACGACCTTGCCTGGGTTGAAGTTGATCAGGTCACGAAACTCAACCCCGAGGAATCGATGGCGCGGATGGTCCGCAAGACGCTGGCGCTGCGGGAGTGAAGGCGGAACGGCTTGGGTGCGATGCCAAGTAACCGCCTTGGAGCGCTGCGACAAGGTGGTTACTTGGCCGTGCGAAACCACTGACCTATGGACTGTTCTGGTGAGCAGCAATATTCAGGCAACGCTCCAGGTGACCTCAATGCTGTCTTGGTCAATTTTCCGATAGTTTCTTGAGGATGCTTTTGGCCAGAAATTCCTTAATCTCCCGGTGGCGGGGAATGGGTTGCGATACCTTGGTGCGTGGGTTCTGATACCAATCGTGCTTGCCCCCATGACGTATCAGCACCGCACCTGCTGCTTCGACCTTCTCGATGAGGTCACGTCTTTTCATGCCAACTCAAGTTGGGCATGCTTGCGAACGTTGGGGATTGCTCCGGAACTCAGGTCCTGATGCAGGTCCAAAAGATGGGCTTTGAGATCCTCGAAATCAGCCCCCTGGGTGAGGTAGTCGGGGTATTCGTCCAAATAACCGATCCAAGCGTCCCCGTCCTGCCAGAAAGTAAAGCCAAGCGTCTTCATACAGGGGCAAAACATAAGGATAAGGGGTTGGACGTCAATTCACCTTAACATCAGTGCAAACCGTGCGGGGAATCCTAGTGTTGGTGAAAGGGCGGGGTTCAATAGCGGGAATTAAGGTGGGCCGTGCGCTCCGCGCGCGGCTGTCCTGCGGGTCGGTTTATCGAGCGCGGAGCGCAATGCCCATGTGCAACTGTGCTCTCCCATGAAGGTGGATGGCCTTTAGCAATCTTGCTACCGGGTTGGGGCGAAGCCTATGGGGACATCCACCGCGATCATTCCCACTTCGTTCAGGGGAACCTGCGCGACAACCTGTCCGTAGGGATTGATCGCCGCAGTGGGGCCGTAGCTGATGCTATCTGCACGCTCGCCGGTTACATCAGCCGATATCAGCCAAAGGCCGGTTTCCTTCACCCGCTGGCAACGGACGGCATTGTGGCGGTGCTTCCACTGCTCCGCCACGTCCCGTGGCAGCATGTTGTTGGCCGGGCAAAGGATGACAGTCGCTCCGAGGTTGGCCAGGGCAGCGGAGGCTTCGGGGAAATTCGTGTCATAGCAAATATTGATGCCGAATTTCAGGCCCTTGTTCGCAAAGATCGGATACGAATCACCGGCGGTAAAAATACGTTCGCTCGTGAGCAGGTGAGTTTTCCGATAGCTGCCCGCCAAGTGACCATGGGAAATGACCACCGTTGTGTTATAGAGCTTTCCCCGGTCAGCTTCGATCAAGCCGACGACAAGCGTGGGACTTATCGGAGCCAATCGAGCAAGAATGGCCTGGAACCGGGCGGTTCTGAGATCGATGGCATGGCGCCGGGCTGGACCGGCGTCAGTCAAATATCCCTGCAAAAAGCACTCCGGGAAGCAGAGGAGATCAACTCCCTCTGCCTGGGCCATGTGGGCGAACCTTTCGATTCATTGCAGCGCGGTGTCGGGGTCTTCCCGAATCTCAGGCAACTGACACGCTCCGACTCGTGTCGCGATCGGTTGATCGCGCGATAAAGCCGTCATGGTTTTCATTTCAAGCTGTAACAAACACTTCACTTTCCTTTTTCTCGTCCCAGCAACCTCGCAATGTTGATCGGACGGCCGCTGCGGACCGACCGCCACACCGCCTCGCCGGTGGCCACGGCATAAGCGCCGGCTTCACTGTCAGCCAGGAGCTCCAGCTGGTGTGATTCACGTGACTCACCGATAAACAGATCGTTTTGAATCGCAAAGTCAGCCCCACCGTGTCCCCCGGCAGCGGCCTCAACCTTGATCTCCTGCCTGCCGCCAAACAGCGGGTAGAACGTGATGGTGCCGCCGTCCTCGGCGGGGTTGGTCTTGCCTGTCGGGTCGGGATCGGAGCGATGCACCGCCTCGACGCGACCCTTTGTGCCGTTGAAGCCCAAAATATATCCCTCCCACGGCGTGCAGAAGTTGCAGGCGTAGCTCATGGTCGCGCCGGAGCGGTAGCGCACCGCCACGCTGTAGCTGTCCTCGATGGCGATTTCGTCGTCGTAGATATAGCGGCGTTCGCCGGGGGGATACAGCGTGTTGTAGGGCAGGCCGAAACGGGTGTCCCAACCCGTGCCAATGGCATTGCCGGCCGGATCATACTTGCCCGTGTAGTGTTTGCGAAACACCGGGCAACGGCGTTTTTCCTCCGCGGAAGAGTAGGGCCGCCCTTTGGCATCGCGCGGTCGCAGTGCCCCTTCCTTGCCGAAGTAGTTGAGCCCGCCGAAGGCAAAGACCTCCTCAGGCAGATCGTCGAGCCACCAATTCATCAGGTCGAAGTGGTGACAGCCCTTGCTGATACTCAGACCACCCGACATGGTCCGCGCGCGGTTCCAGCGGTAGAAGTAACTGGAGCCGTGCCAGGTATCGAGGTTGTAGGTGAACTCGGTGCTGACGATGCGGCCGAGCTTGCCGGTTTGGATCATCCGCTTGAGTGCCTTGTGAAGTGGGGCGTAACGGTAGTTGTGGGCCACCTGCACCTTGCGCCCGTTGCGCATCTCGGCCGCCTGCACCCGGCGGATTTGTTTGGCGTCGATCACCATCGGTTTCTCGGTGATGACTCCGCAACCGGCATCAAGCCCGGCCACGATGTGGCGGCAATGAATGCCGTCAGGCCCCGTCACGATGAGCGTATCCGGTTGGGTTTCGCGAATCATGCGCGCGAACGCGCCCGGGGCATACCATGGCAAATTTGTTTGTGTCTGACGGGTAAACTCCGCCACGCGTGCCCGATCCGGATCGAGCACGGCCACCAACTCGGCGCGATCATTGAAATTAGGCCCGCCGGAGCGATTCAGTCCCAGCAAGGGCAAGGCGTATTGGTAGATCCCGCGCAGGCTGAGACCGCAGATGGCGTAACGGTGCTTTGATTTCATGGAGGTTGTTTCAGCGTCACGTTGCAGGTCGCGATCCATGCGGGCAACACTTTGACGCCGAGCCGGTCTATAGCCCGGTCCCTCCCAATCCCCGCCAACGCATCATGCCTTTGGCCGCGCTCCGGTCCGCATTTGCTGCAGCAGGGCCTTGGTGACTGGGTAATACCGGATCAGCAACAGGGCCAGCAACGAAACCAGCGGTCCGGCCAGCAGGGTGGCCCCGCAGAGCTTCCACACCGTGGCGGGGGCCTGGGTGAGACCGACGCCGGTTCTGAATCCGATCAGGGTGAGGACCATGCCGCTGATCAACAGGCCGACGGAGATCGCCACCTTTTGCGAAAAGCTGAAGACCGCGGCATACGCACCGTCTTTGTTTCGTCCGGTCCTGAGCTCGTTGATCTCGGCGACATCGGCCATCATCGAGGTGGTGGTGGGAAACATGATCCCGTTGCCCACCCAATAGGTGCCGTGCAGCAGCACAAAGACGATCACAGCCACGGGCACGGTGACCCCGCCCACCAGCATCGCCTGCTCCGGTACCACCGTCCGCGTCAGCAGCACGGCCGCCAGACTGAAGGAGCCACAAATGCTGATCACAGCGGCCAGATATACCGTGCCCTTTTTCTCGAATCTCCTCGTCAACCCTCCGCTCAGGAGAGACCCGAGACCAAAACACACCATGCTCCCGCCGTGCACGATGGTCTTCTCAACGCCGCCAAACTGCATGAAATGCTCATAGAGATACATCTGCAACGATGCCACCAGGGTGATGCCCACCATCACCACGACGGTGAAGGCGAAGACGTAGCGGGGATAGAAATCCATCACGATTTCCTTCATGTCCTGAAGAAAATCCCGCAGTCCGTTGCGGTGCCGGGGCAGTTGCCGGCTGTCCACGATGTTTCCGCGCGTGGCATACACCACGTAGAGGATGCTGAGCACCGATACCACGGCGAAACAAAGGGCCATGTGCAGGTAATTGTCCGGGACGGCCGTGGCCCGCACTCCCTCGTTGTGGCGGAAGAACAAAGTCCAGGAGAGCGCGATCCCGAGCAGGTTGGTCAGCATGTTCATGGCGGAGCGGATGCCTTGCAGTGAGACCCGGCCGTCATAGTCGGCGCACAACTCAAAACCCAGCGCCACGTAGGGGACGCCGAAGATGGTGATGCCGGTGCGCTGCAGCAGATTGATGCCGAGCAAATACCAGAACAGGAGGGTCGGGCTACCCCGGACGAATTCCGGCACATACCAGAGGAACACGTAGATGAGGATCACCAGCAGACCACCAAGGAGAATATAGGGATGTCGGCGGCCGAACCGGCTGCGCGTGTTGTCCGTGATGTGGCCCATCAGCGGGTCGGAAATCGCATCCCAAAACACAGCGATGGCCATCGCGAGGCCCGCCAGCTTGGGGCTCAAGCCGAGGGCCTCGGTGTAGAACAACATGGCAAACCCCGTGATGGAGTTGCCGATGAGCGAGTTTGCGACCTCGCCCGTTGAGTAGCTGACCATGCGGGATCGGGGGCAGACCAAAGGAGTGGGGTTCATGGGCAACGGTGTCCGTCATTGGCCTGCGCCGGGTTCATGGCAATGCCGATTCACGTGACTCTATCGTCCACGGCCCGGATTGTCCGGATAGTTGACCTTCTAATTGGACCCTGAAGGACGGATGGAAGACCCGGAGAATTGATTGCGGTCGAGTTCGCGAGCATCACTCGGCCGTGATTGAGCAAGGGGCAACAGGCGGCCGAAATGGCCCGGGTTGCGCACCGATCACGAAGCCGGCTAAACCGAGCGCGTTGCGACTGCACCCAGGTGCAGTCATACAATTCAATCCGCGTTAATCTGAGCGATCCGGTGGAAAAGTTTTTGAACTTTTTGCGTTTATAAGCTGCCAATCGGTATGAAGTCGGCGGGAACAGCAACGCGCCCTATTTCCAGAGGTAGACCAGGGTGTCCTGCCGCACCCAGCCGGTTTGACCATTGGGGAAGTTGAGCCGCGCCCAGCCGAGGAAGGTCTGGTCTACGGTCCCCATGGAGCCGGCGGCAAGACTGGTGGTTTGCTGGGCGGAATCGGCCTCGGTGGGGATGGAGTAGAGGGTGCCGGCACTCCAGACCAAAGCGGTCTGCGGCTGGGCGGCGATCCCGAAGGCATGGCGACCGGTAACCGCGCTGGACCCAACCAGCACCCCGGCGACAATCGCAACAAGGGCCAGCCACTTGCTCCAGCGGGGACCTAGACCATAGGAGACCAGCAACAACCCAATCAGCGCGACGGCGACCACAACAGCACTGATGACCAGCACACATTCCCAAATAGCGGGTGAGGCCAGCCGTGCGAGATCAGCGACGGGCGCCGATTTGAGGAGGGGGGCTACTTCGGTGGGGGTAAAGCCGGCCTTGTTGTAAAGGTAGGCGAGATTCCAACGGGCTTCGGCGCTGCGCGGGTGCTGCACAAAAGCAGCCGTGGCTTGCGCGGCTGCTTCGCCCCAGCGTTCCTGCTGGGCGAGCGCGAGCGAGAGATTGTGCCGGGCGATCCAATCGGTAGGGGCTTGTTCGACTTGCGCATACCAACCCTTTTCAGCCTCCGCATAACTGCCCGCCGCATAATCCGTGGCGGGATCGGTCGCGCCATGTAAGGCGGGCAACATGGAGAACAGCAGGGTGAGAACCAGAAACGGCAGTAGATTTTTCGTTTGCAGTGTGCGCCACCAAGCCGTGCCGGGAACCTTGGTGCTGGTGAGGACAGATTCGGCGCGGGCCAGCCAGTCCGGGGGCAGGGCAACGCCGGCGCCGTAGAGCACATGGTCCGATTCCATCCAGAGTGATTTCCACTTGTCGTTGGGCAAAACGTGCGGCGGAGGAGCCGCATGATGCAGGCTCCACAATTGGGCAGTTTGGTGCTGCCAACGGATGAGGAGATCGGAGATGGGAGATTGGAGCTGGGAGCTGGGAGTTTGAATATCGGAGTTCGGAGTGGCGGAGCGGAGCGCAGCGAGGGTTGCCGCGAGTTGCTGCCGCGCCAGGCGGCGGCTGCGGGCTGGGTCGTTTTTGCGGGCCAGGGCATAGGCGAGCGCGAGCCATACAACCAACACCACGCCGAACGGGGCGAGGACCAGCGCGACGAGTGGAGATAGGGAAGAGAACGGGGACGCGACCACATGGCTGCCCACGATGGGATCGCGCGGGATGCCGGTCGGGTCGGCGGGAGGTTCCGGGGCACTTGCCTTGGGGGCTGCGTCCGGTTGGGCGACTGACGCCGCAGGTGGCATGACATTGAACTTCGGGGCAGCAGCTGCCGTCACCGTGACCGAAGTGGCAGGAGTCCGCATGGTCTGGTAGGTGCCGGTCGCGGGATCAAAGTAACTCATCTCCACCGCGCCCAGGGTATAGGTGCCGGGTTTGGTCGGCACGAGCACGACGTCCTCGGCGAGGGTCGCATCAAACAGTTTCCCTTCCTCGACCCTGCGCTTGGCTTGGGGAGAGATGACTTGAAAATCCTGGGAGACCGAGCGGGACGGCAGGCCGGCGATGTCGGGCCAGTTGCCCGTGCCGGATAGCTCGAGCGTCCAGGTGATCGGCTCACCCACGGCGGCAGTGGCGGGCACGACCTTGGAGTTGAGTTTGAATTGGCCGACCGCGCCGTCGAAGGCCTTGGGTGCGGGCAGGGGCAGGGGGCGGACCTTGATGTCGACCGGATCCGTGTGGATGGATACCTGATCAATCCGTTGCTGTTGGAACAACCGAAAGCCGGTTGTCCCCGTGTTCAGATTGAGCAGTTGGCTGATGGGCTTGAGCTGAACTGTGCCGGGTGACTTGAGGTAGCCGCGCGTGCGAAACGCGAGGTTGAGCCGTGATTCACCTCCGCGGGTGGTTTCGGCGACTTCAGGTTTGGCCCAGTCCTCGGCGAGGAGTGGCGTGGAATCCCATTCGATGCCTCCGCCAAAGTTGCTGAAATTTCGCCGCGCGACATCGATGGTGTATGAGAGGGAAAATACCTCCCCGGCCCAGACGGTGTTGCGGCCGGGGCGCAAGCGGGCTTGCACATCGGCTTCCGGTCCCGGTTGCACCGTGCCAGTGGCGTAGGCGGGCACGGTCAGTTCCCCCTTGTTGGTCCGGACCTTGAAGGCAGGGATTTGCACCGATCCCACATTGCCGGTTTGCAGCCGGTAGGAGAGAATCACGGAACGGGACATCGAAAAGTTGATGATCGAAGTCTGCTCGGATTGGCCGCGAAAATTGAACGCGATGCCATTCAACGCCGGCAGTTGCGGCGTGCCGTCGGGTGAGCATTCCTCGAAAACGAGTTGCAGATCGGCGGGGTCGCCCGTGCCGGCGTCGGTCCACGACACGCTCTGGGCCAGGGCGGTGGCCGTCAGCAGGGATAAAAGAATGAGATGGCGGACGAATTGCATGACTTTCACCAGTTCTTACCTTTCTTGGCCGGAGCATTCTCGGGCTTGCCTTGCATCAATTGAAAAAGTTGGGCGGGGGAATCCTGCTCACGGATTTTTTGCAGTTTCTGCAACGGCATGGCGAGGGCGGGATCAGTCTGCTCGGGTGAGCCGTCCTTTTTGTCCGGCGCTCCACCGACTTGCTGCATGTTGCCCTTGGGCGGAGGGGGAGGCGGCGTTTCCTTTTCCTTATCCATGTCGCCAAAAGCGGACTGGGCATCCTCGGACGATTTGTTGTCCTGCTTCTTTTGGGATTTTTCCTGGTCCTGTTGCGCCGATTTGTCGGGGGACTCCTGCGGTTGGTTTTGGTCCTGGGGTTGATCCTTTTGGGCGTTGTCCTTGGATTTGTCCTGCTGCGATTGATCCTTGTTCTCCTGGTCCTGCTTTTGCTGGTCCTGTTTGTTTTGATCCTGTTTGTCCTGATCCTGCTTTTGCTGCTGATCCTGCGGCGGGGGCTCATCGGGCTTCTGTAACAGGGCTTCCAACTCGGAACGCAATTGCTTCCAGTCGGCGGTATCGGGATCGAGTTTTGCGCCAGTCTCGACCGCACTAAGTGCGTCGCGCACCGGACCCTCGGTAACCGGATGCTTCTCGGTTTGCATTTTCTGGCCCCAGGTTACGGTCTCGCGTGCGAGTTCGGCCCAGTCACGTCCCGAGCGCTCGGGTTGCACCGAGAGACGGCTGACAATCTTGCCCAAGGGGGAGAGTTCCGACTTGGTCGGTGCGTTTTGCGCCCTGACTCTCAAGGGACTTGCCCCCAGTAGCAACCCGGCCGCGACCAGTGCCGAGGCTGCCTTGGATACCGTGGCACTTATCTTCAGGGCGCGCGGGCGGGGCCGCACGGGGAATTCACACCAGAAACTCACGAGCAGGAACAACAGTGCGGGGGCGAGGGCCCATTGGTAACGCTCAACCAGGCGCACCGTGCTTTTTTCCACGAATTCACCTTTGCGGCCGGCCTCAACGGTTTCCTTGATGACACCGGCCAGATCAATCCAGGTGCTGGCGTCGCGGTAAACGCCGCCCGTCTTTTGCGCCAATTCCTGCAAGGTGGTGTTTTCGAGTTTTGACAGCACGACCGCCCCGCGGTCGTCCTTGACGAATGCGCCGCTGCCGTCGGGGATCATGGCCCCGGCGGGGGTGCCGATACCGAGACAGATGGCGCGGATGTTTTTCTTCTGCAAAGTCGGCACAATCTCCTGCCAGGTGTCATCGGTGGTCTCCCCATCGCTCAGGACGATGAGGAAGCGATCGGCCGAGGCGCTGGTGCCGAAGGCCTGCAGGGTGGTTTCGAGCAGGGCGCGGTAGTTGGTGCCCCCCTCCGGCAGAAAATTCGGGTCAAGCGCGGGCATGAACTCGCGCAGGATCTCGTAGTCCGCACTCAACGGGCTTTGCAGGAAGGCAGTGCCGGAAAACACAATCAGCCCCACGCGCTCACCCTCGAGTTTTTCAAGCAGACTCGTGGTGAGCAGTTTGGCGCGATCCAGCCGCGAGGGTTTCACGTCCTGCGCCAACATGGAACGCGACAGATCGATGGCGATGAGGATTTCGCGCGACTGGTCGAACACCGGTTCCTCGATCCGTCCCCACTGCGGTCGAGCCAGCGCGCCCACGGCACACATCAGACCCAGGTAAAGCCAGACCCTGGCCCGGTGCGTGCGCGTGGCCCCATGGCCCTGCAGCCGCAATTGGTTTTGTCCGGCTTCGGCCTGTTGGATTTTGGGATGGAAGGTGGTGCGCAATTGTTGGCGCCGCCGCAGTTCCCAAAGGAGAAGGGCACCGGGAAGCACAAGCAATAACAGCAGATGGGGCCAGGCAAAGCTCATCGAGTCGCCTCCTTCCGCCAGGGTTGACGCGCGAGCAGTGCACCGAGCAGAAGCACGACCAGTCCGGGGGCAGCCGGCCAGTAAAACAATTCCGTGGTGACGAGATAGCTCTTGGACTGAAACTCAATTTTTTTGGCCTTATCAATCGCCTCGAAGGCCTGCTTGACGGTGTCACTGTCGGCGGCCCGGAAATAAAAGCCCCCGGTGGTATCGGCAATGTTGCGCAAAGAGTTTTCATCCAGGTCGGAAAGCATTCGGCGCAGGCCGATCTTGTTGCCCTTCTCGTCAAAGACCGGCATGGGCACGATGCCACTTTGGCCGGCGCCGATGGTGTATACCGGCACGCCGCGGGATTTGGCAATCTCGGCGGCCTGATCGGGGGAGAGCGACCCGCGGTTGTTGGCGCCATCGGTCAGGAGCACGACAAACGCGCCCTGGCGCAGGCCGTTTTCCTGGCGCTTCGCCTGCTCGAGTCGGGTCAGGGCGATGCCGAGTCCATCGCCGATGGCCGTGCCATCCTCAATGAGACCCACCTTGAGGCGTCCGGTTTGGCGTTCGAGCCAGTCGTGGTCAAACGTGAGCGGGGCCATGGTGTAGGCCCGGCCGGAAAACACGACGATGCCAATGCGGTCACTCGGCCGGTCGCCGATAAAAGCCTGGATGACCGGCTTGATGGCCTGCAGGCGATTGATGCGTTCACCCTGGTTCTCATAGTCCTCGGCCAACATCGAACCGGACAGGTCGATCGCAAGCATGATGTCGTAGCCCTTGGTGTTGACCTCGTGCCGGTCCTCCACGCGTTGGGGGCGGGCGAGGGCGACGATCAGGAGGATCAGCCCGAGGGCGGCCATGATCACCGGCCAACGGGAAAGCGTGGTGAGGGATGGGCGGTGCCAGGCGGCGGCAAAGGGCACGAGAAACACCGGCACCGGACGCCGACCACGCAGCCAGAAGAGCACCGGCAAGACCAAAAGGGCGGTAAACCAAAGGGGGTTTTTGAAAATATAGTCGCCCATGGTCAGCGCACTGAACCGGCCCGCATCCGGGCGTGAAAAAATCTCACCAGGGCATCCAGCCGATTCTCATCCGTGCCCACGACCAGTCGACCGAGGCGGTCAGGAAAC
>JAIPJW010000029.1 GCA_021734075.1 Cephaloticoccus sp. | reverse complement strand
GCCCACGACCTACGGGGCCCTTATGATGTTGGGCCGTCTTGCCGCCTACATCTATCGCCGTCGCAAGGCAGTCAAAGCCATCTGAGCTTCAAACATATTTTGCCCGGCCCGTCATGACGTGCACGAGTTTGGGGTCCGCTCCATTTAGCATTTTGTCCAGGGTCGGGGTGGGCTCCGCCACTTGGCAGCGGAAGGCCAGACTGTCGCCCCGGGCATATTGCAGTTGCATGAGATAGCGCGTTTTGGTCCCGGTGTTGGGCCGACCGCGGTGCCACGTCTGGTGGTTGAACAGGTAAATGTCGCCGGCTTTGCAGTAAATCTGCTCAACCCCTTTGCCCTCAAACACCGGATTTTCATTGGGCGTCAGACGTCCGGAGTAATGACTGCCGGGGACAATTTCGGTGGGACCATCGTCGAGTGATTCAATGTCACTGAGGGCCACTTGCACACTGAGCCAGATCAGGGGCAGGCGCGCACCCGCGGGCCAGCGGGGCACCTCGGGGGGCAATGGGTGTTCGAGTTTGTTGCAGTCGTCCACATGCCAGGTCGAAACCGCTTCGCCGGGTTTGTTGCGGATGACATTCTGGCCGCAATACCGGCACTCGGGACCGAGGATTTGCTGCACGAGCGAATAGATGGGCTCACGAATGAACAGCTTGGTGAATTCGAAGCTGTAATCCTGCGGGTTGCGCACCACGAACCACGTGCTGCGTTTCTCCTCAAAATTGGGGTCCGATGCATAATCGTCGGTCAACTTGCGCAGGGCGGCGCATTCGTCGGCACTGAGCACGTTGCGCAAGACCGCGAAACCATCGCGGTGAAAACGTTCCAGGATATCCTGGGCTTCATTATCTGGCAGGGGTTGGGTGAGCATGGGGCAAGAGGATGATTTGACTGTAGCCTAGAGCGTGAGCGGGGGATTAATACAAGCCAGATACGTGTCATTTTGAGCGACTTCATAGTTTCCCGCGTTGCAACCAACCCCGGAAGCCCCTGCTATGCGTCCATGCCATTTGCTTCTCCTGAACGAATCCGCTGCGGGGTGGCCGGCGTGGGTTCCCTGGGCCAGCACCATGCCCGGATTTATGCCGCGCTGCCCGGGGCTGAACTTACCGGCATATTTGAAACCAGCGATACCCGGGCGGCTGAAATCTGTGGTCTCTACAAATGCCGCCGCTTTGCCACGCTGGCGGAACTGGGTGAGGCCTGCGACGCGGTTTCCGTGGTGGTGCCCACTGACCAGCACGCAAGAGTGGCCCTGCCGCTGTTGGCCCAGCAGGCGCACCTTTTGATCGAGAAACCACTTTGTGCCACCTTGGCGGAGGCTGAACAGGTGCTGGCGGCCGCCCAAGAGCATGGTTGCCTGGTGCAGGTGGGCCACATCGAGCATTTCAATCCCGTCATGGGATTTCTCGAAAAGCAGGTGAGCGCGCCTCAATACATCACGGCGGAACGACTCGCGCCGTATCAACCGCGCGGCACCGAGGTGGGAGTGGTGCTCGATCTGATGATTCACGATATCGGCATCGTTCTGGCCTTGGTGAAATCGCCCATCAAGCGAATCGACAGCGTGGGAGTGACGGTGCTTTCAAAGGGCGAGGATATCGCCAATGCCCGCATCGAATTTGAGAATGGCTGTGTCGCCAACCTGAGCGCCAGTCGAATGAGCACCAAGAAGCAGCGTGAAATCCGCGTGTTTCAATCCGATGCCTACATTTCGCTCGATTTTATGAACCAGGCCGGGCATCTCGTGAAAAAATCCGATATCATCGCCTATGGGCTGAAGATGAAAATCGGCCTGGTGAAGGCGGGTGATTTGAGTGCCATCCCGGTCAAGGAAATCCCCATTGAAAAAGGCGAGCCCCTGGCCTTGGAACTCGCCCATTTCATCGAGAGTGTCCGTCAAGCTCGACAACCGAAGGTGGGGGCCGCGCTGGGTAAGAGTGCCCTGGAGGTGGCCATCACCATCACCGACCAGATTCGCAACGCGAAGAAATGACGCCGGAGGTCCCGCAACTTCCATTCCGTCTGCCCCCGCCGAAGGCCGGCCGGGTGGATTTGCTCGTGGTGGCCGGCGAACACTCGGGTGATGAACATGCGGCCCGGGCAGTGGCGGAACTGCGACTGAAAAAACCCGGTATCGAGATCTGCGCGCTCGGGGGGCCCAATCTCGCGGCGGCGGGGGCGCAATTGTTGCACGATCTTACCGCGACTTCAGTGGTGGGTTTTATCGAGGTGCTGAAAAGTTATTCGTTTTTCAAAACGCTTTTCAATGAAACCTTGCGCTGGATTGCCGAGTATCGCCCGCGGGCCGTTTGCCTGGTGGACTACCCCGGGTTGAACCTGCGACTGGCGGCGGCCCTGCGGGAGCGAGGATTGTCGGTCAAGGGTGGCGGAGAGATCAAGCTGCTCTATTACATTTCGCCCCAAATCTGGGCCTGGAAGGCCAAGCGACGATTTACGATGGCACGCGATCTGGATGCTTTGGCGGTGATTTTTCCCTTTGAGGTCGAGTGTTACCAGGACACGGCATTGCCGGTGGAATTTGTCGGTCACCCTTTTCTGGCCCCTGATTACGCGGCTCCCGTCGCCCATGATCCGACCGGTCCCGTGTTGCTGCTGCCGGGCAGTCGCAAGCAAGCCGTGGCCCGCATCCTGCCGGGATTGCTGGGCGGCTTGGCAAATTTCGATCCCACGGCGCCTGCGGTGGTGCTCTATCCCAGTGAAACCATTCGGGACGTGATCATGGCGACGAGTCCTCCGCCCAATATCCAACTCGTGCCCACCGGCCGGGTGGTGAACGCCCGGGCAGTTTTGACGAGCTCAGGCACAATGTCCCTGCACTGTGCCCTGGCAGGGATACCCGGGGCGATCGCCTATCGCACCAATCCAATCACCTACCTGCTGGCGCGCTGGTGGGTCAAATTGGACTACATTGGAATCGCCAATTTGCTTTTAAAGGAACCGATGTATCCCGAATACATTCAATCCGCCGCCACGGCAAATGCCTTGGCCGCGGAATTGCATGACTGCGTGCAGGACTCGCAGCGGATGACCAGGACGCGCGAACAGCAGCAGCGTTTACGCCGTTTGCTCGATCAACCGGCGCGCGGCACGGTGGCCGATTGGTTGGCCGGATGGTTGGTCTGATCCAAGCCCCGGGCGGACCTGAGGCGCAGCCCGGCTCCGCGACGTCAAGCGGGTTTAGGCAGGATTGCCCGTTTTGTTTTCCACCGGTGCGGGAGGCGCCGATGGACGATGAACCTGCGCCGCATGGTCCCCTACATGGCGCCAGAGGGCATCGGCTTTTTCGGACAATATTTGCCGGCACTTCTCGATCTCGGCCTCGCGGGCGCTGCGATTTTCGTCGGCGATTTTTGCCAGGTCATCGAGATTGTAAACATACACGTTTTGCAACTTGGCCACGTCAGCTTCCACGTCCCGTGGCAAAGCCAAATCAATCAGGAACAACGGTCGGGCCGTGCGCTTTTTCATGGCTTCCTTCACCGCCGACACGTTGACCACGCAACCCGGGGCGGCCGTGCTGCAGACTACAATGTCATAGTTGGCCAGATGACTGTCGCGGTTTTCAAAGGGGAGGGCGGTGGCATCCAATGTCTTGGCCAGTTCCATGGCATGTTCAATGCGGCGACTGGAGACCGTGAGACTGGCGGCTCCCCGGCTCTGGAAAGCCTTGGCCGTTTTTTCGCCGATGTCACCGGCGCCCAGCAACAGGATGCGGGTGCTGTCGAGTGCCCCGAAAATTGTCTGGGCCAGATCCACGGCGACATTGGCCACGCTCACCTGGCCGCTGGAGATGGCGGTTTGGGAACGCACATGCTTGGCCGCTTGAAACGCCTTTTGAAACACCCGGTTGAGCACGGGTCCCGTGCTGCGTTTGGCTTGGGCCCGGGCATAAGCCCCTTTCACCTGACCGAAGATCTCATTCTCGCCGAGCAACTGTGAATCCAAACCCGAGGCGACCTCCAGCAGGTGTTGAATGGCGGAGATTCCGTTGAGTTGCAGTTGGATCTTGGCAAACTCTGATTCAGGGAAGGCCTGGCGCTGGCAGAATACACTTTGCAAGTTCGCCACGATTTCGTGGTGGTTGGCCACGCCGTAGAACTCGGTCCGATTGCAGGTGTTCAGCACCACAAATTCCTTCAAGCCGTTCAAGCCGGCAAAGTCCAAGTGTAACCCGTCGACCGCGTCGGCACTCAAGGCGAGTTTTTCCCGCACGGCTATCGGCGCCTGATGATGCGTGGCACCGAGCACGAAAAACACGGGAGAGCTTGGCTCGGGCTGACTCATGATTGACGATGGTGCGCCTTGTCGGGCCGGTTTGAGCTCACGGGTCCCAACGAAATGAGGGCAAAGGCAAACAGGACGATGCAGGTCCAGGCGAAACGCCGGGAGATCAAGCGTCCGCGCAAGCGCAGCAGCAGGGCCGCGGTGTAGGCCACCCAGATCGCCAGCGTAATGAGCAGTTTCAGATGGTTGACGCTGTCGGTATTGCGCAGCCAGTGATTGGCCCCGACGATCAGGGCCAAACTCAACAGGGTCACGCCGGTGCCCAGCAAGCGGGCACTGATCAGGTCAAGATCCAGAATGGAGGGCAGAAAAGAAAACCAGCCGCCGAGCCGCTTGTGCTTCAGCGAGTAGTTGCGCAGAAGCAGCATCGCCGCCGTGAGGGCCAACAGGCCAAAGACCCCATAACTGAACAAAGCCAGGGCGGCATGAAACTCGATCCACGGATTGCCGCCGAACAGGTTGACGCGTCGGGTAGCATCCCACGCGGGGATGGCCAGCGAGGTCAGGGTGAGCACCGCACTCAGGCAGGCCGAAAAGTAACCCAACAAGCTAGACCGGAAGGTCACCCCGACGACCAGGTAGAGGGTGGTGGCGGACCAGGCGGTGAATTGAAACAGCTCAAAGGTATTGCCCAAGGGGCAGCCCCCCACCGCCATGCCGCGCAGATACAGGCCGAACAGTTGCACGAAGTAGCCGGCAACAATAATGCCATACATCACCACGGTGGACGGGCGGCCACCGCGCAACAGGGACCAAGTGCCCAGCAGGAAACCGGCAAGATATAACTCGCCGGCAATCCAGAGCCAATCTCGGTCGGTAAGTTGCGCAAGCATGGGCAGTAAATTGAGGCTAAGTCACCCGGTGGCAAGTCCCGGACGTAAACTTGGCCCGCGACTCAGGATTTGGGCGCCCACTCCCGGAGGAAAGCCATGATCCTGGCCGGGCTGTGCCCGGCGCCGTCCTCCAGGGCACCCGTTTCCTGCGTGACGAGCAGTTTTCCGCTGGCGTCAAGCACCACCAGCACGGGCAGACCATATTGGATCGGGTTGCCGTATTGGACGTTGACCGCGGCATTGCGTTTGGTGCCGTTGCGCGTGTTGGCATCCACCATGACCACCACGAAATCGCGATTGAGCTGTGCGGCCACTTCCTCGTTGGTGCCGAGGGTGTGGTGCAGGCGATGGCACCAAATGCACCAGTTGGCGCCGAACATGAGCAGCACATTTTTCCCTTCGGCCTGAGCCTGGGTCAGCGCCGCAGTGATCTGAGCCTGTCCGTCGGCCCGGGGATCATAGATATCCTCGCCCATCTTGGGATACTCCGCCGCATGGAGCCCGGCCATCATCAGCAGGCTGGATAAGAAGAGGAGGAGATTTCGCATGTTGCCGGTTTTGCTGCCAAGTGGTCGGGTTTAAGTCAAATTATTGCCGGCGGGGCCCGCCGGCTGCTTGAAATGTGCAAAGTGCGACCTATGGTGCCTGGCCATGTGCGCTGCGCACCGACCCCCCCTTTCCGTTCCCGATCTGCACGTGCAGCGGCTGGGACCATTTAAACGCATGGCACGACGGACCGTGTATTTGCTACGCCCGGAACAGATTCACCCGGTCGTGCGGATTGCCCATCGGCAGCCCGGGCTCGTCATCCCGGAACGCATCATATTTGATCATGAACTGGTGTTCGTTTTGGCCGGTGAGGGTGATTGGGAGATAGCGGGGGAGCGCAGACCATTCCAGGCCCATGATCTACTTTTTGTGCCGCCGTTCATGCCGCACCGATTTCTGGCCGATGGCAAAAGTCCGGTGGAGCATGTGGCGGTGCATTTCGATTTTGCCGACAATCTGCCTCTGACGGCGCAGGGGATTGACCGGCGTAAACCCTATCGGGTTCGTTTTACGCAAGGTCTGCGCATTGGCCGCCAGCGGCGATTGATTTCCGGCCATCGCATCGAACGTGCCCTGATGGAAATTCTGCGGGCACATGCCAGGGGCATAGGCCTGGGGGCGGCCAATGCATCGGTGCATCTTGCGGGTATCCTGCTCGGACTGTTGGAAGTGCCCGAAAAAAATCACACGGACGAGCAACCGGCCCACCGCCAACAAGCGCGCGTCGAAGCGGTGATCAGCCATATGGTGACCCACCTGGCGCAACCCATCTCCCAGGCGGGACTGGAACAGGTTTGCGGCTTGAGTTCGAGTCGGCTCCAGGCGTTGTTTCGCGAAATTACCGGCTATCCACCCTTGGAATACCTGCGTCGACTGCGGGTCGAGGAGGCCCGGCGCCTGCTGGCGGATCATAAATTGACGGTGAAGGAAATTGCGGCGCTGACCGGATTTCGGGACACCAGTCATTTCAGCAAGGTCTTTCGTCGCATCGATGGACTGGCGCCGGCCCACTACCGCGACGCCTTGTTGGCCGGTCGACAGGAAAAATAGCCAACACTTGCGCGTGGTCGCCATGCCATTGGGGATGACAGACGGGATCAGTTCTGTCTTGTTTGCCCCACCCATGTTAACCCCTGCCCAAATTGCCGAGTTCAAGACCCAAGGTTACCTTCGCAGCGCGAAGGTGCTTGATGATGCCCAGGTTGAAATCCTGCGCGCGGAGGTGGAACGGGTGATTGATCAACGTGAACGGACGGATATTCCCCAGCCCGTCCTTTGCCACAATTTCACCCACAATGAGACGGCGCCCGTCTGGCAGATCGTCAATATATGGGAGGCGAGTGCCCCCTTCAAGCGTCTCACGACCAACGCGCTCATTTGCGAGGAGATGGCCCAGCTGACCGGGGCCGACAGTTTGCGGATCTGGCACGATCAAATTCAATACAAGCCGGCCGCCCGGGGCGGCATCAACATGTGGCATCAGGACGCCCCGCTGTGGCCGATTATTGCACCGATGACCGAGGTGACCGCTTGGGTCGCACTTGATGACGTGGATGATGACAATGGCTGCATGAGCATGGTGCCCGGCTCACACCTGTGGGGCGACCACATGAATTATCTGCGCACTTGGAAGGATTTCACCAAGGATGTGCCGGCCGAGTTTGAAGGCCATCCGGTCACCGTGCGCAAATGTCCGGTGAAAAAAGGTGAAGTGCATTATCACCACTCCCTGACCTGGCATGGTTCACACGCCAATACCAGTGGTCGTCCCCGCCGGGCGATCGCCCTGCACTTCATGACGGGTGAGACCCGCTACGTGGCTACTGGCGAACACTGTATGAAGCAGTTTGTCACGGTCGAGGACGGGGCTTTATTACAGGGGGAACATTTTCCGTTGGTCTGGTCACGCCGCTGAGGGGGGAATCCCCCCGTGGTCAACAGGCCGGAATTTTCCTGTTGCGGGAACGACATTGCCATGCCCCCGCGCGGGAACTACATCGGGCAGATCGTTTGATTTGCCGCGGGCAGGCTGCGGCTGATTTGCTGCTTTGACTTTCGTCATGATATCCTACCACGAATCCGACCGGACCCTCCAATTCAGCCCACCCACCGGGCCGGCGGTCAGTTGGCAATTGCGCCTCACGGTCAATGGCCGGTGCCTGGGGATGGAGGATGCGATGGTGCAATCTGGAACCGGAACTCCGTGGGAGATCCGTCTCGAATTTGCCGGGGTCAAACTTTCGTGGTTGCTCCGGGCGGAGATCGATGCGGCCAACGGATTGCTGTCGTTGCATTCCACCTTGACGAACAATGGGGCTGTTCCTGTTGCCTTGGGTCCGGTGTGGCCATTTTGGGCGGCCAAGCTGCCATTGGGGCCGGCAACCGTCTACTTGCCGGGAATGTCGGGTCAGCAGGAACGCATGGTGATGCGCATTTCCGATCCGGCAGCGCCAGTCTGTAGCAAGGTCAAGAATCAGTATTATGATTCCTCGGCGCCAACCGCGATCCAAGTGGGTTTCACGTCGTTTCTCCGCGCTGATACGGAAGTGCACCACCGGGCCACGGCGGAGGGTGTATGTGATGTGGGGGCGCAGGCAGACTTTGCCGGTTGGCAACTGGCCCCGGGCGCGCGAACCACGGTGGAGACCCTTACCTTGCAAGTGGGCGCCGATCCCCATGCCCAACTTGATCGCTGGGCGGAAATTGTGGCTGCACGCTTGCAGCCGCGGCCATGGCCTGCACCACCCTTGGGTTGGCTGGGTTGGAGCTGGGTGGATGGTTACAATGTCGAGCAATGCGAGGAGGTCGTTCTGCGCAATTGTGCGGCGATCAATCGTCGCCTGGCCGGCTTTGGCTTTGACTATGTCTGGGTCAGCATAGCCAATCTCCCTGGCGGTCATCCCGGAGCCTGGACCGGGTGGAACACCAATAACTTCCCCTCGGGGCCGGAAAGTCTCGTGCAGCAACTGGGTGCACTGGGTTTCAAGCTTGGATTGTGGTGCGGCGTTTTCTGGGTGTCCGGCCAACTCAAGGACGAACTGGCCGGATTGGAAGGAGCGCTGTTACGCAACCCGGACGGCACCCTCCTCGTCAGTCTTGACCATTGGCGGTATGGCGACGCGGCCCTTTTGCCGGTCGAACAACGGCCGCCACTTTATGCGCTCGACCCCACCCACCCCAAGGCTTTGGCCTTCCTGGCACGCGCCTTTGCCGTCAATCGGGAACGGGGGGTGCGGTATTATATGATCGATTTCCTCTATGCCGGGGCGGGAAATCTCAACCGGCCGGGGCCACTGCCCGGAGCCAATCACGCTCCCTTGCATGATCCCCGGATTGTGCCCGGACCCGAGGCGTTTCAAACGGCCTTGAAGGTAATTCGCGAAGCGGCGGGTCCGGAAACCTACCTGTTGGCGAGCACCGGGCCCACCTTGCACACCGCCGGCGTGGCCGACGGCATACGCACCGGCAATGATTTCGGCGAGGGACGTGCCATTGCCCGGGACAGTTTTTTCTATCCGGCGACCTATGTGATCAACAGTGTCTCGTTCTGGACGGGTTGCATGCCGGCTTTGCGCAATCAGGCGGCTGCGCGCTACACGCACCGTCGGCTCTACCTCAATGATTCCGGCAATGTCCTGACGGTGGACCAGCCGCTGCCGTTGTCCGATGCCAAGGTTCATGCCACCATCCATGCCCTGTGCGGCGGACCCACCATGCTCGGAGACGATGTCGACCGCATGGCCGGGGATCGCCTGGCCTTGATCAAAAAGACCCTGCCGCGGTCGCCGGAAGTGGCTTTCCCGGTCGATCTCTTTGATGCGCCGCGGCCCGATTACCCCAAGATATTTCACCGCCGGGTGGAACGCCCCTGGGGCGGTCATGATGTCGTGGCGGTTTATAACTTCTCCCCCGAAACCTTGCGCCTGCCCGTCGCCCTGACCCGACTGGGACTGATCCCCGCAACGGACTATCTGGTCTGGGAGTTTTGGGACGAGCGCTACATCGGACGGGTGCGCGATCAATGGGATGCGCTCGTGCCCCCGGGCGAGGTGAAGGTTTACCGTCTGGTGCGCGACGAAGGTCGACCCGTGCTGCTGGGCACCGACCTGCATGTGCTCATGGGTGAGATGGAGGTCGAGGCTTGCGCGTGGGATCCGGTGAAGCGGACCTTCAGCGGCCGGGCGGTCCGTCCGCCGGGTGAAAGGGGCAGCATCTTTCTTCATGCCCCGAACAATGTGAGGGTGGCGAATCCCCGGGGCCACTGGATTGCCAAGGATGGCCGGGACCAGAGCCTGATCATCCGTTGCGCCCTCGAATTCAGCGCGGGATCAGCCGAGTGGTGTGTGGGTTTCGCGGATTTGTAGCGGGACGGGCTGCCCTTGACTGATGCGCGGACGGGCCTGTGCAGCGCCCGGATCTTCGGGTGCTACTTTGCCGCCGCGAGCGCCGCGGTTTTTGCCTTGCTGAAACGGGCCGCCAGATCGTGCCAGATTTTCTGCGGCAGCACGTCATCGGCTGCCTTGACAATGCCGGTGATGTGTTCCGGTTGCTTGACCCCCACGATGGCACTGGTGATGGAGGGGTTGGTGAGCACCCAACGCACGGCCAGCTGGGACATGGTCAGACCGAGGTCCGTCGCAATGGTTTTGGCCTCTTCGATGGCGGCCAGAATGATTTTGAATCCCTCCCCATGAAACAAGGGAGTCTTGCCCCGATGGTCATCGAAGGTTGTCTCCGCGGTGTAGCGGCCGCCCAGCAGACCGCGGTGCAGCGCAGAATAGCTCAGCACGCCGATATTATGACTCAGGCAATAGGGTAATTCGCGGGATTCGATCTCGCGGGTCAGCAGGTTGTAGGGCGGCTGCAGCGCGCTCACCTCGAAGTGATTCGCGTAGAGATCCATTTGCTCCGGATTGAGGTTGCTCACCCCGAACCAACGCACCTTGCCCTCCTTTTTGAGTTGGTGAAACGCCCGGGCGACTTCCTCCGGTCGGGTAATGGCATCCCAGGAATGAATCTGGTAGAGGTCGATGTGATCAGTTTGCAGCCGGCGCAGGGAAGCCTCACAGGCCCGTAAAATGTAGTCGTGCGTGGTGTCCGGATAACGTTTGTCGCCGTCCGTAAAGTTCCAGAAAAACTTGGTGGCAATCACGAATTTGTCCCGTAATCCCTCCGCTTGCATGAGTTTGCCAAGCTCTGATTCCGCATGGCCGTCCCCGTAGGCATCGGCGGTATCGATGAAATTGACGCCTTGGTCCAAGGCCGCTTTGACGGAATCCGTCCAGGGTCCGGTTGGAACCTCGCCCCACCATGACGGGCTCAGCTGCCAGCAGCCAAAGCAAATGTGCGATACTTTCAGGTCTGTGTTACCGAGTTGTTTGTAATGCATGATACGAAATATTCTGGGTCACCCTAACAATGGACTGCGCGGGGCGCGAGCATGGATGACCCAAATGACAGTTTTTTTGGCATCATCGCATGGGTATAACATGGACAGCGCACCGCCGAATTGGCTCCCTGCAGTGATGCGATTGTTGATCATAGGCGGCACAGTTTTTGTGGGTCGGGCCATCACTGACGTTGCCCTGGCTCGTGGGCATACCGTGACGATGCTCAATCGCGGAAAAAGTGCGGGTGCGATGCCCGAGGGCGTGGAGCATCTCAAGGCGGATCGAGACACCGACCTCAGTCAACTGGCCGGCCGCACGTGGGATGCCGTGATCGACACCTGTGCCTATTTGCCCCGGCAGGTCCGCGCCTTGCTTGGTGCCCTGGCCGGTCAGCCGCACTATACCTTGATTTCTTCCATCTCGGCTCACGCCGATCTTTCCCAACCGGATTTTGATGAGACTTCACCACTGTCTGATCCACCGGCGGATGAAGCCATCGAGTTTGATTGGAAGTTGTATGGCCCGCTCAAGGCTGGTTGTGAACAGGTGGCCCATGAGTTGGCAGAGGGACGGAGTTTGATCATCCGCCCCGGCATCATTGTCGGGCCATACGATCCCACCGGGCGATTCGGATATTGGGTCAGGCGCATGAACACCAATCAGGAATTCATTGCTCCTGACGATGACGTGTCTGTATTGCAAGTGATCGATGTGCGGGATCTTGCCAAGTGGATTGTGCCCTTGGTCGAACAGCGCTTGGCCGATGCTTATCTAGCCGTTGGTCCGACACAGCCCTTGAAATTTCGCAAGTTTATCGAAGTTGGTTTGGAGGTGCTCAAAAGCAAAGCGACCCCAGTTTGGGTGCCCACATCGAAACTCGAAAATGTTGAAGGTTCCAGAGTTCTAGGAGAACCAGACTTTCCCATACTCTTACCCCTTTGGCTGCCGGGTATTGTGGTGAAAAATGCCGGCATGTTTGCCGCCAACGGGAGCAAAGCATGGGCTTCCGGTTTGCTGCCGCGTTCCCTGGCCGAGACGATTGTCGATGTCAGCGCTTATGAAGCGAATGTGCCGGTGCCGCGGTTGTTGGGCCTGACTCCCGTGGAGGAGGAACAGGAACTGGTTCGTCTCAAGGCGCTGATGCGCTAGATCCGGTGTGCCACCCAAAAGCGGCATTCGTCGGAGAAATCCCGGACTTTGCGTGATTCGGCGGCAATCTGCCGGCGCATGCCATCGAAGGCGTGGGACCAGCCGGTGGCCTTGAGGTCGGCGAGAATTTCCTCCCGCACCGGCAGGTGCATGAAGGTGCGGCCCACGCCGGTTTCCTCATAGTAACGATCGCCGAATTCCCGCAGGATGGGATCCTGTTCCCCCTTGGCCCAGCGCAGGGCTTCCAACCGCCACAGCCCGCGTTCAGCCGGGGAGTCATCCCGGTCATGGGTGGTAAAGAGGAGTGGCGCACCCGGTCGACACGAGGCGGCCAGCGCCCGCAGAGCCCGGCGACGATTCCGTCGCAGGGGAATCTGCATGAGCCCGTTGAACATGAACAATGCCCCGTCGAACTGCATGCCAGTAATTGCAGGACAGGTTTCCAGCCGGGTGGCATCGGCATGAAAGAGCGTGATCGCGGCCCCGCGTTCGAGGGCCAGACTCTGGGCCTGGGCGAGCAATTCCTCCGCAAAGTCAAAGGCGTGCAAATCGCGATAGCCTGTCTCCCAGAGGGCCACGGCGACGCGACCAGCGCCACAGCCGGCTTCCAGCAGACGGGCGGACTTGTCGGGAAAGAACTGTTCGATCAATAGGCGTTCGGATTCCCAGAGACCGATGGAGTGCGCGGCCTTGGTGTAATGCACCACCGCGGTGAGATCATTGAAATCCTCGCGCACGATGCGCTTGTTAACTTTCGTGGTCGCCACGTTTCAGAGATGTTTGGCCAGGAAGGCATCGATTTCCTGATAGAGACGCAGCCGGTTTTTAATTTTGAAATAGCCGTGACCCTCAACCTCCGGGAAGAATTCCTCCACGGTCACGCCCTGGTCTTTCAGGGCTTTGGCGAGTTTTTTGGATTGGTCGGCATCCACGGTGGCGTCTTCCTCGCCCGCGGAGATATAGACGGGGATGTGGATGTTGCCGGTATGGCGCAAGGGGGAGATGGCATCATATTTTTCCCGCAGCTTTCCGGGGTCACCCAGCTTTTCCATCAGGATGTCATAGTTGAACCGATCATAGCGGTTGCCCCGGCGTTGCTTGATGATCATTTCCCAATCGAACACCCCGACAATGGTGACGGCGCATTGGTATAGATCGGGTTCGAAGGCAGCCCCGGACAGGGCAAGGTAGCCGCCAAAACTAGCCCCCATGATGGCGATTCGTTGCGGGTTGATCAGGCCCGACCTGATCAGCAACTGCACACCGTCGGTGACGTCATCATGCATGGCTTTGAAATCAAATTCCTGCGCCTTGCTTATGGCTTGGGTGAAACCGGCGGAACCACGAAAATTGGGTTGGAAAACGGCGTAACCCCGGCTCGCCAAAAATTGCACTTCAGGATTGAAGCCCCAAACATCGCGAACCCAAGGTCCGCCATGGGCCAGCACGACCAAGGGCGGCTTTCCCATTTTCGGGTTTTGCGGCGGCATGGTCAGGTAGCCCTGCAGTCTGAGCCCGTCCCGAGCTTGATAATGAATCACCTGCATCGGTTGCAGCGGCACCTCGTTTAGCCACGGGTAAGTCTCGGGCAGGGCGGCGAGGTGCTCCTTGTCCTTGTTATAGAGGTAATACCTGACCGGCAAACGATCGGCCATGGAGGCGACCACGAAGCGGGTCTGGGCCAGATCGGAATCAACCAGCTGGTTGATGCGACCGGGGAGTTTGGCGTCGATTTTGGCCTGCACTGACTGCATGGCCGCGGTGAACCAGTGCACGGCGGGGCCGTCATTGGTGTAGTGGACGCCTTGGATGGATCCGTCCTGGGGATCAAAATCAAGCCGGGCTCCGATCATGGAAAATTCGGCGTCACCAAACAATTTGGCCCCGTAGCTTTGGGTTTCAATATCGTAGGCATAGATGCCGGCCGTGGGTTCTTTCTCCGCCCGATGGGTCACATAGATTTTTCCTGGTGCGGGGTCGAAGCCTGCGAACTCATCGTCATGGCCGTCGATAGCGAGCCGGGTCCATGGCGCATCCTCCGTCACCCGATGGTAATAATATAACTTGTGGTCGCCCTTGTCATACGTGATGGCTCCCCGCACCCGGCCCCGCCAATCACTGATGATCCGGTGAGGTTCCCCCGGTGGCAGCGCTATCCATTCCACGACATTGTAACGTTCATTGGCCTGTCCGCTAATTTGGGGCTTGTCCTTGTCGGGTCTAATCACCGCCGGCCCATTGCGGGAATTATTGTCACCCTGCAGAAACCAGACATTGAGCAGGCCCGGTCGGTCATACCGCGCCTCGCTGATCCGCATGTTCCAATCCTCATCATTAAACTTGGTGGCCCGACCCGCCTTGATGGAATAATAAGAGTATCCATTGCGTTCGGAGGTTAATATCAGACGGTCGTTGTCCAGCCACAGCAACGGATGGGAAGAGCGACCCGCGAGCATGAACGTTTTTGACTGCATGGTGGCCAGATCAAGCAGGACGACCGCGTAATCATCCTTTTCCTTGTTCATGGAGTAAACCAGATGCCGCCCGTCGGGTGACAATCTGGGCTGACCCAGCAGGGGCTTGCGAAAGAAATCCTCCACCGTCGGGGTCGCCGCCCAAACCAGGGAACCGGCCAAGCACAAGCACAGCCATATTACCAGGATGCGGGCACGGGGCAGGTTGTGCATACCAAAGGCAATCACGCCTATATAGCGGTGTCCAGAACAGCGATCAGGTGCGCTGCCACATGGCTATATACATGCCATTGGCATTCAATTCATGGGGCCAGAGCATGGTGGACGGCATGGCGGAACCGAGCGCAGCAATAGGTGCGGGGGTCAGTTCGGGGTGGGCGGCGCTGAATGCCTCGGCCACGCCCGCAGTTTCGGTGCGGGTGAGGGTGCAAACCGCATAGATGAGACGGCCGCCCGGCTTGAGTGATCCGGCCACGTGATTGAGCAGGTTGAGCTGCGTGACCGCGAGCTCACGGACGTCATCGATGGTCGTGGTCCAGCGCGCATGGGGATTGCGTTGCCAGGTGCCCACGCCGCTGCAGGGGGCATCGACCAGAATCCCGTCGAATTTGGCCTTGGTGGGCAGGCGGTCGGTGCCGTCCCATAGGGCACTACGGTGATTGTAGAGCTTGGCCCGGGTTGACCGCTTCTTGAAGGTTTGCAGGCGTTTTTCGGAACGATCTGTCACCCAGATGAGGCCCTTGTTTTGCATCAAATCGGCGAGGTGCAGGGTCTTGCCACCTTCACCGGCGCAGGCGTCCCACCAAGTCTGGCCCGCGGATGGCGCGGCGGCGACGCCGACCAATTGGGAAGCGAGGTCTTGAATTTCAAATTCGCCCTCATGGAATTGGGCGGTGCGAAAGAGATCCTTTTCCCCCGTGTAGTGGAGCGCATCGGGCGCACGCTCCGTGAATTGACAATGACCCAATGCGGCCGCGAGCTTGTGGGCCTTGCCGGGTCGGGCCCGCAGCCAGAGCGCGGGTTCGCGCTGGAGTTGTCGCAGGTAATCCGTGGGCAGATCCAGTTCCAACTTCAGCCAGTCGGGCACGGCCCGGGCGGCGAGCGCCTCGGGTTTGACTGATTTGGAGTCCTGCTGGAATCGTTCATGCAAAAACAGGGCATGTTCGGCCTGGGTTTGGCTCGAGGCCTCCGCATTCAACCAGCGTTTCCAGCGGAAATAGACAAAAACGCCACGACTGACCGAGCGTCGCAGATGGGGAGAAAGGTAGGTGTGCTGATAGAAGTAACGGCGCAATGCGGCATCGGCCGGCATTTGGGGCGAAACCGAGGTCAGGACGCGGGCGATGTGATTGAGCGTGGTGGGATCAGACATGTGGTCTCCTTACGAAGCACAGGAATGGCCTCGAGCACAAACACCGAAAAAACCGGCGTGGATCCGACCGCCAACTGGGCGGTGGTCGTGAAATGAACCTGCGCGATGGGACGAACCAGGGAAGTTGGTTCAAAGCTGACCGAGATAAAGCCGGGTTTGATAGACAAAAGTCACCCGGTCGTCTGTGGCGTGCTCGTGGTAAATGTTTTCCAGTTCGGCAAAAAACTCTTCATGGCCGGGTTGACCGGCATTGGGCACATACGACGAGGAGAGGGCACGCCCGACCAGCCCGGCCAGATCGAAATGCTGTGCATTGGGGAACTCGAAAGTCTCGAATGAGACAGGGGCGAAAAAATCTTTGATCACCGCCGCATCGATGCGGGTGTGGTTGACTTGATCGTAGTCGGTGGCCCGGGACTTGAGCAGGTGCTCGTAGGCCGATAGAAAGGGTGTGGTATCGGTCAGGCGTTCGTTCCAGATCAGCGCGACATGTCCGCCGGGTTTGAGGATACGGGCAAACTCAATACGGGTCGTAGTGGGTTCGAACCAATGAAAGGCCTGGCCGGCGGTAATCAAGTCCACCGAAGCATCCAGCAGGGTGGTGGCCTCAGCCGTGGCATCGATACTGTGAAATCCCGGGCAATGTCCCAGATCACGTTCCGCTGCGGCCCGCATGGCGGCATTGGGCTCGATGGCGAAAATCTGATCAGTGGCCGGCAAAAGCAGGGCGGTGAGAATGCCGGTGCCGGAACCGATGTCGGCGAGGGTGCTGTGGGGCGGGAGGGCAGCGGCATCCTGCAGCGCGGTGATCAGGCCGGAGGGATAACCCGGCCGGTAACGCACGTAGTGGGTGACGCGGTCGGAAAAGCGGTGGGTGACATCGCGACTCATTTTACGCCGGAACCCTTGGCCAGCCACCAGGGACGGACTTCGATCATGAGCCGGCCGGCCTTGACCATGGGATCCTCACCGGCCAGACGGGCGGCTTCTTCCCTGGTCGCCACGGCATAGACCGAAAACCCGCGAAACTCGTCCTCGCCATTGGTCGGTCCATTGAGCTGAATGATGCCTTTTTCGTAGAGCCCTCCGAGGTAGGCCAGATGTTGTTTCTGCAACTCGGCGGTCTCCGCTTTGGTTGAGCTGCGCGCGGGCCCGCTTTTGAGAAACACAATGAAATATTGCTGCATCGTCATGTCCTGGCCCGCCCAACGATAAACAAAAGTCTCCGGGGCGGGAGGGGATGCGTGAGGACCACTTGCAGCGTCCCCGGTTGCAAATGCCAACAATGGAAAGATGGAAAAGCTGAAAAGAACGGGCGTTTTCATAAGCGAAGCAGGATGCGTTGAATCAAACCACTGATTTGGATGAACGCGAACCTGATGTGCGATCCATATGCAAAATAAGGTTGTCCTGCGTGCGGAAGTTTTCATTGTGGCGAACGCACTCAGGGTGCATCCGGGTCCGCGGAAAGAGCTGAGCTCACCTGCCAATTCTGTTAGACGCAGCAACCTTCACGCTGCCTGCCCGCGGACCACAGGCGCAAGCATGGAGGTCCTATGAAAAAGCAGTTACCCGAGCGCCCCGATTTGGAGCAGCTCAAGAAGCAGGCGAAAGACCTGTTGAACGAAATGGAATCCCGCCGGCCCGAAGCGCTGGCGCGGATTGGAGAGGAAAATCAAGAGACCTTTGCGTTGCATGATGCGCAGCGGATTCTCGCTCGAGAATACGGTTTCGAGAGCTGGCCGAAGTTGAAACTGCACGTTGAGACGCGCACAGAGGATACGGCGGAGGCACGGCTAATCGAGGCGGCACTCAGCGGCGACATGGAGAGTATCCGCATTATTGTGGCCGAGCGGCCGGGGATATGGAAACGGAGCCTGTATGCGGCCGCGGCCTTGGGTGCGACGGCGGCGGTCGAGGACTGGCTGGCGCGCGAACCTGACTTGGTGGCGAAAAAGGGCGGCCCGCGAAATTGGGAGCCGATCATCTACGTGTGCTTTGGCCGGTGCGATGGCGGCGATGAAACGCGCGCGACACTGGCCCAACGGTTGCTGGCGTTGGGGGCGGACCCGAATACGCATTGGATTCACGAGACATGGCCGGATTCGCCGCAACCGTTGCTCTATGGCGCCACTGGAGTGAACAATTATCCGCGGCTGGCGCGGGTCTTATTGGAGGCCGGCGCGGATCCCAACGATTGCGAGTCGCGTTACCACGCGGCGGAAGCGAATCATCTCGAATCGTTGGCGGTGCTGTTCGAAGCCGGCACGGACTTCAGCGGACCGGGCAAGCCATGGGGCAACACCCCGCTCTATTTTCTCCTCGGTTGGTATAAGCCCGCGCCGGCGGTGAAGGACGGTATCCGCTGGCTGCTCGAACACGGAGTGGATCCGAATGTGCCGAGCTACGTCAATACGCTCAATGAGACGCCCTTGTTGTTAGCGGTGCGCAACAGTTGGGAAATTGAAATCATCGCATTGCTGCTCAAGCACGGGGCCGATCCGTGTGCGCGGCGGAGCGACGGCCGCACCGCCTATGCGCTGGCGGTGCAGGGTGGACGCGACGACGTGGCGGCGTTGCTCCTGGCGCAGGGAGCACCGGAGGAGACCGGGCCGGTGGACCGATTTCTGGGCGCGTGCATGCGAGGGGACGAAGCGGCGGCGCGGGCAGTGCTGGCCGCGCAGCCCGGGCTCGTCGGCCGGTTGACGACCGACGAAAGGCTGATCGTGCATGAAGCGGCCAAGCGGGAACTGCCGGAGGCGATCGCGCTGATGGCCCGGCTGGGCATGGATATCGCAGCGGTCTCGGAACTGGAGCATCATGGTGGCGAGACGGCGCTGCATTTGGCGGCGTGGCATGGGCAGGTGAAAGCGGTGGCGGTGCTGTTGCAGGCGGGGGCACCGCTGCACGTGCACGACAAACGATTTGACGCGCCGCCGATAGGTTGGTGCGAGCACGGCTCGCTGTATTGCAAGAATCCGGAGGGCGATTACGTGGCGGTGGCGGAGTTGCTCTATGTGGCGGGTGCCCGGTTGCCGGAAGGCGTCGTGGCGAGTCCCGAAGTCATGGCTGTGGTGCGGAGACACCGGGCGAAGGAAAAGTTGTATCGCAATCAATCAGAAATCGTTTCCTAAAAAATCAAAGTTATGAACCATTCAGATAAACATGTGGAGTGCACGATACCGGTTCTGCCGGTGTCGAATTTACAGCGAAGCCTTCGCTATTACAACGAGGTGCTCGGTTTTGGAACCGACTGGTGTGGCGAGGTCGTCGGTTCGGTTTCAAGGGACGGCCATGCCGTGATGCTTTCCCAAGCACTGTCGGAGACGACGCGGAATTGGGTATGGATCGGTTTGCACGATGCGACGCTATTCGACGAATGGCGGAGTCGTGGCGTCAAAGTAAAACAGGAGCCGCAAAATCATGAATGGGCCTATGAAATGAAGTTCGAGGATCCCGACGGCAATGTGCTCTGGCTCGGAACGGAGCCACGCGAAGATTTGCCATTCGAGGGTATTGGCCATAACAAAGGAACATCGCCATGACCACCAGTCACACCGTCAAACGCATCAGTCCGATGCTCGCGGTTGCCGATATGGAGACCACGCTCCGTTTTTACTCCGACGTCTTGGGCTTTCGGGCGACGATGGAGACGCCCGGCTACTCGATCATGGAGCGCGATGGAGCGACTATCCATTTTATGAAAGCAGCGAGTGAGAAAGTAATGGAGGCTGTCCGGGGTCATACCGACATCTACATTGAGGTTTCGGACATTGCCTCGCTCTGGACCCACGTCAGCCAGTTCAAAGGACAATACCGCATCCGCGACCTCTTTGATCAGGATTACGGGATGCGCGAATTCCATATCGCCGATCCCAACGACTGCCTCGTTTTTGTGGGAGAAAAGATCCTGTAGCCCGGGAGGTAGGGCGGATTGTCCCCAATCCGCCGAGTCCCGACGGCGCGTTGGGGGGGACAACGCGCCCTACCTTCCAGACAATTTCAACTTGGAGATCGCGCAAGGAACCGGAGCAATCGGTATGGTTGAACTAAAGGCGCATTTTGCTGCGGTCAGAACATGAGTTTGGCTGAGATTCTGGATGAACTGCCGCGACTGACGCATGAAGAGCGTCGGTTATTGTGTCGGCGTGCGCTGGAGCTTGATGCCGGCATGGCGACCGAAGTTGCGGTGGCCGAGTCGTCCGCAGGCTATGGATTTCAGCTTCTCGACCAACTGGAGGCGGAGGACGAAACCCGTGGCACTGACCGGTGAGGTGTGGTTGGTTGATTTGGGGATGGTCGCAAAAATGCGTCCGTGCCTGCTGCTCACAGGTTATCCGGCTGATGATGAACTCGCGCTCGTAACTGTGCTGCCACCCACCACGGCACTGCGTGGGAATCGTTGGGAACTGACCATTGCCAAACCATTTCTAAAGCCGGGTGCATTTCACCTTCAACAGGTGCAGTCTGTCTCGATTGCCGCTTGGAGCGGCGGCTGGGCGTGCTGACAGAAGGTGAGTTGGCTTTGGTGCGAAACCGGCTTGCCGATTACCTCGGACTTTAACTAGCGCTTGCCCCAGCGGCGTTCCTGTTTGAGTTCGAGGGGTTTGGTTTCGATTTGCACGCCGGCGACGGCGGGGTGGGCCCGGATTTGCTGAAAGACCGGGGCCGTCAGTTTCCAACTGAGGGCCCGACTTACCTCGGCGATCGAGGCGACTCGGTCTTCAAACAGGAAGCCGAGGTGGACGCGGGTGTCGCCGGATTGGCCATCGAGGGTTTCGCGCAGGAACTTGAAGAAGGCGGGAAGCTCGGGATGGTCCGGATGCAGCAGCCACGTGACGGACTTGACGATGCCGGTGATGAATGAATCGAGCGGGTAACACTCCTTCACATTGATGCGCGCGCCGTCATTGCCGATGATGATGTTGCCCTGCACCAGGACCGGTTGCTCGGCCACCAGGTTTTCGCCGTAACTCGCATAGCCGTCGGCAAACATGTTCAACCCGACCGCTGCAGCCTTGGTCGCCAGAGTGAAGGCCGCCCAGGGGCGATTGTCCTTCTTGGAAAGTTTCTTGGCGATGTTGCCCGCCACCCCGCAGAGTCGAAATTCGTTGCGGTCCGTCAGCAGGGTGAGCTGTTCGACCGAATAGGTATCGATGGCCTCCGCCAGCCCGGCATACTGGTTCATCGGGTGACCGGAGACGTAAAATCCGAGCAGTTCCTTCTCGAACTGCAGCTTTTCGGCCGGGGAAAATTCGCCGGCAGTGACGGCGGTCGGGTGATGGTCGACAACCGCCCCCGTCTTGTGGGTGGGATTCGATGCGGGTTCCGCGAGCATGTCGAGGAAACTGTGCTGACCGGCCGCCTTGTCCCGGGCGGTGGCGGCCACGGTGGCGAGGGCGGCATCGATATTATCGAAAAGGGCCTTGCGCGCGGCCCGGCTGAAATCGAAGGCCCCGGTTTTCACGAGGTGCTCCAGCACCCGCTTGTTCAGGGCCCGGGCATCAACGCGGGTGATGAAGTCCTCGAAATCCGCAAAGGGTCCGTTGGCCTCGCGTTCCTCGATGATTTTTTGCGCCGCCTGCTCGCCAACGCCCTTGATGCCCGCCAAGCCAAACCGAATTCGGCCTGGTTCAGGAGACAGCCCGCCGCCGCTTTGCGAGCTATGGCGGGCGGTTGTTTCTGACTTGGCTGAAACAACCGGAGTAAACATTTCCCGGGATTCGTTCACATCCGGCCCGAGCACGGTCATGCCCATGGCCTCGCATTCGGCGACGAAGTAGGAGACCTTGTCGGCGTTGCCCAGTTCGGCGCTCAGCATGGCGGCCATGAACTGCACCGGGTAGTTGGCCTTGAGATAGCCGGTCTGGTAGCTCAGGACCGCATAGGCCGCGGAGTGCGACTTGTTGAATCCGTAGCCTGCGAATTTGTTGAGAATATCGAAGATCGAATCGGCCGTCTTCTCATCGATGTTGTTCACCCGCTTGGCGCCCTCGACGAATTTGGCCCGCTCCTTGGCCATGGCCTCGACGTCCTTCTTGCCCATGGCACGGCGCAGCATGTCGGCCCCGCCCAGGGTGTAGCCGGCGATGACCTTGGCCGCCTCCATGACCTGCTCCTGATAAACCATTACGCCATAGGTCTCCGCACAGACTTCCTCGAGCAGCTTGTGGGGGAACTTGACGGTGCTCGGATCCTTCTTGCCTCGCACGTAATCGGGGATCCATTCCATCGGACCGGGCCGGTAGAGGGCGATGAGGGCGACGATTTCGTCAATGGAGGAAAGTCCGATCTGCCGGCAGAGGTTCTGCATGCCGCTGGACTCCAGTTGGAACACGCCCGTGGTGCGCCCGGAGTTGAGCAGTTCGTAGGTTTTGGCGTCCTCGAAGCCCACGGCCTCGATGTCGAACTTGGGGTCGGCCGTAAGGTGGATGTTGTCCACCGCATCGGCAATGACCGTGAGGGTCTTGAGTCCGAGAAAATCCATCTTCAGCAGCCCCAGCTTGCCCACCGCGTTCATGTCGAACTGCACGGTGACATCGCCTTCCTGCAGGGTCAGGGGCACGAAATTCTCGAGGGGTTGGTCCGTGATGATGATGCCGGCGGCATGTTTGCCGGTGTTGCGCACCATGCCCTCCAACACGAGACCCTGATCGTAGATTTTCTTGGCCACCGGGTTGCGGTCGACCTCGGCCTTGAGCTCGGCGGATTTGTTGTAGGATTCCTCCAGCGAGATGTTCAGCTCGTCGGGGATCATCTTCGCCAGCCGGTCGGCCTCGGCGTAGGGCAGGTCATGCACGCGCGATATGTCGCGGATGACCATCTTGGCGCCCAGGGTGCCATAGGTGATGATATTGGCCACACAGTCGTTGCCGTATTTGGCCCGCACGTAATCGATGACCTCGCCGCGCCGTCGCATGCAGAAATCGATGTCAAAGTCGGGCGGTGACACCCGCTCGGGATTCAGGAAGCGTTCGAAGAGCAGCTTGAAGCGCAGCGGATCAAGGTTGGTGATGCGCAACAAATAGGCGACGATGCAGCCGGCGCCGGAACCGCGGCCGGGTCCGACCGGAATGCCTTGTTTGCGCGCCCAATCGATAAAATCCCAGACCACCAGAAAGTAATCCTCGAAACCGGTTTTGCTGATGATCGACAGTTCGTAGTCCAGTCGCTCGCAAAGGGTTTGGGCCAGGGCTGGATCGGCGGCTTTGGCCGGCGCATGGTAGTCGACGTCGTAACGTTCTTGCAGGCCTGCGATGCACAGATCCTTGAGATAGCCGGTGCGGTCTGACGTGATTTCCGGAGGCAGGGGATACTTGGGATACCGTTCACTGCCCTTGGGAAATGGAATCGTGAGGTCACACATGTCGGCGACCAATTGTGTATTGGTCAGCGCCCCGGGCACCTCACCAAAGAGCGTGGCCATTTCATCGCGGGACTTCAGGTAGAATTGGCTCCCGCTGAATTTCATCCGGTCGGTGTCTGCCACCTTCGAACCGGTCTGGATGCAGAGCAGGGAATCATGCGGACCGGCGTCGGAAGTCTGCACATAATGCACATCGTTGGTGCAAATGACCTTGAGCTTGAATTCCTCGGCGAGCTTGAGCAGCCCCGGGATGATCTTGCGTTGTTCCGGAATGCCGTGGTCCTGGATTTCGACGAAATAGTTTTCCCGGCCAAATATATCCACAAAGCGCGCACAAGCCGTGCGGGCTTCGTCCCAGCGATCGTGCATCAGGTGCTGGGGGACCAGGGAGGCCAGGCAGCCCGTGAAGCCGATCAACCCGTCGGCAAATTTGGCCAGGGTCTCAAGGTCAGTGCGCGGCTTGTAATAAAAGCCCTTCAGGTGGGCATCGGAGACCAGTTTCAGCAGGTTTTGGTAGCCAATGAGGTTGCGGGCCAGCAAACCGAGGTGAAACAGGGTTTTGCCATCGTCGGAGCGACCGTGTTTTTCGAGGCGGGAGGTCTCAACGAGATAGAGCTCACAGCCGATCAGGGGCTTGATTCCCTTGTCCTTGGCGGCGTTGTAAAAGGATATGGCCCCGAACAGGTTGCCGTGGTCAGTGAGGGCGAGGGCGGGCATGCCCAACTCGACCGCCCGGTCCATCAATCGGTCGATCCGGCAGGCCCCGTCGAGGAGGCTGTAGTCGGAATGGACATGGAGATGAACGAAGTTTTTGTCGGTCGACGGCACGGGATATCCAGCCAAGCTGGCACGGTTCGCCGCGCAAGGCCTAATCCCATTTTCAGGGGGTGGAAACGCCGTAATTTGGCCGATGGAAAAAAGCCATTGACGGAGCCCCCCGGGAATGGCTTGCTGTTGGGCTTTTCCCTTTCACATCCGCCCAGTTCACATGTCCATCGAAATCAAAATCCGTAAGAATGAGCCCATTGACCGTGCGATTCGTCGCATGAAAAAGAAGCTCGAACGCGAGAACATCATCAAGGGTGTGCGTGCCAAGCGCTACTATGAAAAGCCCTGCGAAGTGCGCCGTCGCAAGAACAAGGTCCAGGCCTTTACGCAAATGCTGCGTAATCGTTACGCCGAGTAAGCCCCGGCCGGTCACGGCTCTCAATTTCCAACCGCATCCTTTCCGGATGCGGTTTTTTCGTGCAACGGGGTGGCAAATAGGTTCGTCATAGAGGGCGTATCGTGAATCCAACCTTTTCCCTATCAACCTGCTGGTGCTCCCACCGGCACTCCGATGGTTACGACATGCTTTGCGAAATGGCAGAGCTGGGGTTCACTCACGTGGAGTTGAGCCATGGCATCCGCATCACCCTGGTTCCCGGCATCATGCGCGCGGTGGAGGAGGGCGTGATCAAGATCGGCACCACCCATAATTTCTGCCCCCTGCCGGCCGGCGTCAATTCGGCGGCACCCAACCTGTTCGAGCCTTCCGCGACCGACCACCGCGAACATGACCAGTGGTTGCGTTACACCAAGCGCACCATCGATTTTGCAGCACAGGTGTCAGCCCGACTGGTGGTCTGTCACTTGGGCAGTGTGGAGTTCTTCTGGTTCGATCCCGGCGAAAAACTCGGGAAATTCATCAAGGCACACCAGGCAGCGGACATGGCCGAAGACAAGGCCTATCTGGCCGTGCTCGCCAAGTGCATGGCCAAGCTGCGCAAGCGCATGGGTCCATTTTGGACCCAAACCCGGAAAAGTGTGGCCGAGATTTTTGCCTATGCCGCCGACAAAGGCATCATACTGGGTTTTGAGAATCGCGAGAAGTTCACCGAATTGCCCCTCGATGATGACTACCTCGATTTCATGGCCGGTCTGCCGGCGGGCTCGCCGGCTGGTTATTGGCACGATACGGGACACGCCGATATCAAGGAACGCATGGGCCTTTTGCATCATCGCCTGCATCTGGAAAAGATGGCGCCCCATCTGGCGGGATTTCACCTGCACGATGTCAATGATGAGGGGCGGGACCATCAGCCGGTTGGTTCGGGCCACATCGATTTCAAGATGATCAGCGAATTTTGGAAGCCCGAGCACTTGCTGGTGCTGGAGCTGGGACCCCGGGTCGAGGTGGATGACGTGAAGCGCTCCAAGGCGCGCATCGAGGACTTGTTGCCCTGATCGGTGGTCGTTTGAGGTATTCGGGGTAACAACCTTGCTGGTTCCAGAAGCGCCCCGCTTACTATTTCAACTCCAACTGGATGATTTCGTCCACCCAGCGGCGGTGGGGGCCGGAAAGTGAAATGCTTTCGAGTTCATCCACCGGCACCCAGACCAGGTCCGCTTCGACCAGACGCGCCGGAGCCTTGGTGCGATGGATCAATTCGATGATCTGGTAACGAGTGATGCTTCGCCTTTTTTTGGCCAGGAGTTCGCCCTGGCCCACCATGGCCGGATCCAAACCCAGTTGGACGGGCGTGGGCAGCTCGTGCAGATTGGCCAAGCGTCGGGCCGTGCTGGACGTGCGATGGAGCAACAGCCGGCCACTTCGCACGCACCAGGCGCGCATCACGGTCACTTGCTCCATCTTTTTGGGGGCCAAGCGGGGATAGGACTCGGGATCGTTGCTTTGATACGCGCGGCAAAAACCGGCCACCGGGCAGATCGTGCAAAGGGGATTGCGCCGGAGGCAAACCGTCGCACCCAATTCCATCATGGCCTGGTTATGGTCCCCCGGATTTTTCCGATTCAGCAGCGCGTCGGCCAAATTGACGTAGGCTTTGGCCGCGGTGCTACTGTCACGATAGACGGTGGAATCGGCCGTGAGACGGGCCAGGATGCGGACCACATTGCCGTCCACCACCGCAGCCTGAGCCCCAAAGGAGATGCTCGTGATGGCGGCAGCGGAATAAGGCCCAATGCCGGGTAATTCCTGCCACGCCCCGGGAGTTTCAGGGATTTGGGGCAAGGCTACCAGGGTCTTGGCCAATTTGTGCAGATTGCGCGCCCGGGAGTAGTAACCGAGCCCCTCCCAGAGTCTGAGCACCCGTGCCTCAGTGGCAGCGGCCAGGGCCGCGAAATCCGGCAAAGTGACCACCCAGCGGGCGAAATAGGGCAGCACGGTCTTAACTTGGGTCTGCTGCAGCATGAATTCACTGACCACCGTCTTGTAAAGCGAGGGTTTGTCGCGCCACGGCAAGGGGCGAAAATGTTTCTTATACCATTGGAGCAAAGCCACTTGAAAATCACCAGCGGCGATGGGTGATGTCGGTTTGCTTGGTCGGGGCACGGGACATTGGCCACCAAACCAAGTGAAAGTCGCAAGAGTTTCTTTTTTGCTTTTTTCGGTTCGTTCGTCGGCAATCTCTCCCGAATGCCGAAAAAGACCGCCAACGACGAAGAGGCACCCAAGAAAATCAGCTCCTACACGATCAAACTTGACGCAGGACAGCTGGCCAAACTTCGGGCCCATTGCGAAGAGCGCGGTTGGGATCCCCACCCGGCCGCCTACACGCACTCCGCGTTCAAATCGGAGGCCAACAAACTTAATGTTGCCGCCTACACGAGTGGCAAGGTGGTGATCGCCGGCAAGGGCACCGAGGAGTTTGTGCAAAACACCCTTGAACCCGAGATCACCGGGGCGCCGAAACTGGGCTATGACGAAGTGCTGCACCCGGACTGGTTCGAGTCGCATGCCGGATTGGATGAGAGCGGCAAGGGTGATTTTTTTGGTCCGGTCGTTGCCGCCACCGTCATTGCGGACAAGGCCGCGATTGATGCCTGGCGGGGCGCCGGGGCGCAGGATTCAAAGAAGATGGCCGAGAGCAAAATCATCGAACTCGACCGCCTGATCCGCACCACCAAGGGAGCGGTGGTGAAGACCTGCCTTTGTGGCATGCCCAAATACAACGAGTTGATGGCCCGACCCCGGGCCAATCTCAACGGCCTGCTCGCCTGGCAGCATGCCACGGCCTTGTCGCAGGCACTGGCGGAGAAGTCCGTGCCCTGGGGTCTGCTCGACCAATTCAGCGAACAACCCCTGGTGCAGCGCGAACTGAAGAAAAAGGGGCTGAAGGACTTTGAACTGCGCATGCGCACCAAGGCGGAGGAAGATCCTGTGGTGGCAGCCGCCTCGGTGGTGGCCCGGGCGGAGTATGTCCGGCAAATGCACGCACTCTCCAAAGCCTTTGGCGGGAAATTGCAGAAAGGGGCCGGTCCTCTGGTGAAGGAGCAGGCCAACGAAATCATCAGCAAATTTGGGGTCCGGGCCCTGGGTAATTTTGCCAAACTGCATTTTCGCACGGCCTATGAAGTCGTGTCCGCCGCCGGCAAACTCGATGAGTTGCCGCTCAAACCGCCCCCACCCAAGATGCAATGGTGATGGGATTCCCGCGACGATCATCAACCGGCCGACCGAGGGCAGGGGCAGCCAGCCTTGACTGCCCGTGCGGAGCGCTGGTTGTCCTGGGCCGGAACGGGATGACCGCCCCCACCTTGGCTGATGCCCGGCCCAAGCCCTAGACATTCCAGATGGCTAAACGACGCCAACTCCGTGCCTTCGACCTGAAGCAGATAGACGGCTTCACCAGCCTCATCGGCGTGGACGAGGCTGGGCGGGGTGCGCTGGCGGGCCCGGTTGTGGCGGCGGCCGTCCTGGTCAATCGCGAGTTTTTGGAGAGCCGGTGGGCCTTGGCCAACGCCGGGCGCATCAATGATTCGAAACAGCTCTCGCTGACCGAACGCGACGCGCTCTGGTTCGATTTTGAAACCCTCGCGGCACAAGGACAAATCCACGCGCATTTTGGCGTGGGGGATGTGGACGAGGTCGCGCAGTTCAACATCCTGGGCGCGACCAAACTCGCCATGCGCCGGGCGCTGGAGGGCATCTACCCCCCATCAGCCTTCACGCAACAGGTCGAACCGGATTTGTTCACGCCGCCGGAGCTTTTGGCGAAGTTTCAACCCACGGTTTCCGCCCGCATCATGGTCGATGGTCTGCCGCTGCGCAGCTTCCCCTATCCGCACACCAATGTGGTGAAGGGCGACGCCCGTTCGCTTTGCATCGCGATGGCTTCGATCATCGCCAAGGTCACGCGGGATCGGATGATGACCGAACTCGATGAGACCCATCCCGGATACGGCTTTGCGCAGCACAAGGGTTACGGCACGGAGGAACATCGGGAGGCGCTCCTCCGGCTGGGTCGCACGCCGCACCATCGCGATGTCTTCCTGCGGAAACTCTTTGCCCAGCGCTTGGACCCGGCGCAGATCGATTTTCTCAGTGACGAATCCGCCTTCGTGGTCGATGACGCCCATTGAGCTTCGCCTAATAAACTGACGCGCTTTGCGGTGGGCCGTGCGCTCCGCGCACGG
>JAIPJW010000028.1 GCA_021734075.1 Cephaloticoccus sp. | reverse complement strand
ATCGCCCTCCATGGACTCACATGGTAATGACACTCGCGCCTTGGCCAAGGCCGGATTGGCGCTGGGTGCCCTGGGCGTTGTCTTCGGCGATATCGGAACCAGCCCACTCTATGCATTGCGCGAATCCATTTCCTATTTGCCGGTCGAGGATCGCGTGGCCGGGGTCCTCGGCATTCTTTCCCTGATATTCTGGTCCCTGATTCTGGTCGTAAGTTGGAAATACCTCACCTTTGTCACGCGGGCCGACAACAACGGTGAAGGCGGCATCTTTGCCCTGTTCGCCAAGGCCAAGCTCGACAAACGCAGCATTCATAAAAGTGGTTTTGGGTTCAGCACAATCCTCATCCTGTTCGGGGCCTGCATGTTGATCGGCGAAGGGGTCATCACGCCGGCCATTTCCGTCTTGTCGGCGGCGGAGGGCCTCACGCTGATCGCGCCCGGCACCGCTCACTGGGTCATCCCTTTCACCTGCATCGTGCTCGGGGGCATATTTTGGTTTCAAAGTCAGGGCAGCCAGACCATCGGGAGAATTTACGGGCCCGTCATGCTGCTCTGGTTTTCCACTCTGGGCCTGCTGGGTTTCTGGCAAATCTGGCAAAACCCCATTGTGCTGCAGGCTCTCAATCCTTGGCATGGCTGGTTGTTGCTCCATGACCACCCGATGCAAATCACCGCGTTGCTCGGGGCCATCGTGCTGGCCATTACCGGTGTCGAAGCCATTTACGCGGACATGGGGCATTTCGGGCGCAAGGCGATCATGATTGCCTGGTATGGGGTCGCCCTGCCCGGCTTGGCGCTTAACTATTTTGGCCAGGGGGCATATGTGATCTCTCATGGTGGTCTCGTGGAAAATCCGTTCCTGGCCATTGCGCCGAGCGGCCCTCTGCGACTTGGCGTGATGATCCTTTCCGTCCTGGCCGCGATCATCGCGAGTCAGGCGTTGATCTCAGGCACATTCTCCCTGATCCGCTCATCGATTCAACTGGGTTTCTTCCCGCGCCTCAAGGTCATGCATACCAACGCTGATCAAAAAGGGCAAATCTACGTGCCTTTGGTCAACATCAGTTTGGCGATCGGCTCCATCTCCATTGTGCTGCTTTTCAAATCGAGTTCCAACCTGGCAGCCGCATATGGGATTGCCGTCACCAGCGCCATGACCGTGACCACCTTCGCGTTCTACCTGGTCGCACGCCGGGCCTGGAACTGGCCGATCTGGAAGGCCGTCATACTGTGCACTCCTTTCATGGCGGTGGATTTGGCCTATCTGATTTCCAATCTGCACAAATTTGTCGACGGTGGCTGGCTGCCGATCGCCATCGGCACGGCGTTGATCGCCACGATGCACACTTGGAAATCAGGCAAAAAGGAGATTTATCGCCGGGTCTATGCGAATGAAATCACCGAAGATGAACTCGTCAAAATCGCGTCAAGCCAACACCTCCAGCGTGTTCGTGGCTCCGCCGTGTTCATGGCCGGAAATCCCAGTGGCACCCCTTTGGTGCTTCTCCACCATGTGAAGGCCAACAAGGTTCTGCATGAAACCGTTGTCCTGCTTAGTGTGATGACAGAGGAAGTGCCCTACGTCGCCGACGCAGAACGTTTGGATGTCCGTGAAATTGGGGAGGGCATATGGCGCGCCATTGCCCGGTATGGTTACATGGAATCTCCCGATGTAGCTTCACTCGTGGAACGCATTCAGGGGACGGGTGTGCCGCTCAACACCTCCTCGGCCACCTATTATTTCAATCGCGAGATGATCATTACCGGTGGTGAGGCAAAGATGTGGGACTGGCAGAAGCACTATTACGCTTTTCTCAGCCGCAATGCACGCCAGGCCCGTGACTATTATCAACTCCCGCCGATGCAGATCATCGAGGTGGGTCTGCCGATCCAACTCTGACAAGGTGCCCTTGCCTCAGAGGGTGGCGGCCGCTTGGGTAAACAGTCGTTTGCGTAGGGCCGCATCCAATTCCCGATTGGTCCTGACCTCCAGCACCCGGATGCCGGATACCGGAAGCTTGGCGGTCAATTTGCCCAATTGCGCGAGGGTTTTTACCCGGATGTGCTTCACGCCATGCGCTTGGCACAGTTGCGCAAAATCCACCGCCTGGGGCGTCGCAAAATATTCCTCGAAAGGTGGATCAAATTGCGCCACCGGCAGGTGCTCGAAAATTCCCCCACCCGCATTGTTGATCAAAACCACGGTGAGCGAACCTAGTAACTTGCCCAGCAGCAGCAGACCGTTGCTGTCGTGGAGAAAGGCCAGGTCCCCGGTCAGGAGGACCGCCGGCCGGTTGCCATGGGCGATGCCAACTGCCGTTGAAAGAGTGCCATCAATGCCATTGGCCCCGCGATTGAAAAACATGCGGTGGCGTCGTGAAGTTGGCGGCCAGAAATATTCGACATCACGGATAGGCATGCTGCTGGCGACAAAGCAGGGGGTGTCCTCGGGCAGTGCAACGGCCAAAGTGCCCGCGATATCGCCCTCGAATATCGGTTGCGCGGGTCGTCGTGCCCCTTGCAAGGCCGTCCGTGCGCCAACCTCGGCCGATTGCCACCGGCGCGCATAACTGTCCGGAGCCTTGTCCTTTACTTTCACCTCCACCGTCTCAATCGACGCGCATATCTGCCGGGTGCGCCCGTGCATGGCGTCGCGATTGTCAATACGCGTTGAAACCAGGACGATTTCCGCCCCTCCCTGTTCCAGCCAATGCCGCAACACTTTGCTGGTGGGCCAACTACCCAGACAGATCACATGGCGTGGCACCAGATCATGAGCCTGGGCCGCGTTGCGCAGAATGGTGTCGTAGGCGGACACGACCACTGCATTGCCGGCAGGAAAATAACGCAGGGGTGATACTCCATCCGCCAGGATCGGCCAACCCAGTCGGGTGGCCAGCTGACCGACTGTCTTGGCATAACCCGCCGGATCAGGCGGACATTCCGGACCAGCCACAATCAGTCCCAAACCAGAGATGGCCCGCATCCAGAGCTTGCTAGCTCCCCATACGGGACTTTGTGCGGCGGCCAGGTGGTCGAAAAAATTCTCCGGCAATTGGTCCTGCATGGCCACTATCGCGGGATCCTCCATGGGCGCCAACGGGTCGCGGAACGGGACATTGAGATGCACCGGGCCTGCCTGCGGTTGCAGGGTTCGGTCGCAGGAATGAGCCAGCGTCTGCCTCAGATAGTCCAACATCCTCGGGGCTGCATCAGGCAATGCCAATTCGTGAAAATGGTTCACGTGCGTTCCGTAAAGTTGCTGTTGGTCGATTGTCTGTCCTGAGGCGCAGGCCCGTAATTCCGGCGGCCGGTCCGCCGTGATGATCAACAGGGGGACCCCACTCTCCTGAGCTTCAATCACGGCCGGATAATAATTGGCCCCGGCCGAGCCCGATGTGCAGACCAGCACGACCGGCTGATAATTTTGCCGGGCCAGCCCCAGGGCAAAAAAAGCCGCCGAACGCTCGTCCAGCACGGGAATGGATTCGAATTCCGGGTGACGCGTCAGGGCCATTGTCAAGGGGGTGGAACGCGACCCGGGTGAAATCACGGCCCGGGTGATTCCGCAGCGCACCAAGGTCTCGGCCAGCACGCTGCCCCACAGCGTGTTCACGTTGCGATAATCAAGCGGCACCGAAATCATGGTGAAAACAAGGCATCCTCCATCGCCTTGAATTTTAATTCCGTTTCCGCCAATTCCTGCACAGGCTGGGAACCGGCGACAATCCCTGCACCGGCGTAGAGGCGGGCCCGGGGACCATCAATGAGAGCCGAACGCAAGCCGACGAAAAATTCGCCATTTCCCCGGCTGTCCACCCAGCCGATGGCTCCGGCATACAGGCCGCGGGCAAATGTTTCCAAAGAGCGGATGCCGGTCAGCGCGGATTCGCGCGGCACTCCGCCCACGGCGGGCGTGGGATGCAACCGCGAGATCACGTCCAGCAGTCGCACCCCCACCGGCAACGCGGTTTTGATCGGCGTATGCAGATGTTGCACATTGGCCAGGCGCCGCAGGGCCGGTTCTGGGGTGTATTCCAGCTGCAGGCCCAATGGCTTGAGCCGGCGCAGGATTGAATCGAGCACGAGCTGATGCTCGTGCCGGTCCTTGGCACTATGCAACAGGGCCCGACCAAGTTGTTCATCTTCAATCTCCGTTTTACCCCGGCGGGTTGAACCGGCCAGGGCCTCGGACATGAGCATCCCGCCGTAACCCCGCACCAGACGTTCCGGACTGGCCCCGATGAAGCTCTGACCCCGTCCGTTGGCCATCGAAAAGGCAAAACACTCCGGAAACTTCTGGCGCAAGCCATGCAGGGCCTGCATCGGATGCATCGGTTGATCCGCCACCAAGTCCTTCGCCCGGGCCAGGACTATTTTGTCGAACTCGCCGGAGCCTATCCGACCCACCGCCCGTTGCACCATGTCGCAGTAATGTTCGTCACTGCTGAGTCCGCTGAGATTAATCCGCGGGTTGGCCACATCCGGGGTAAAGATGCGGTCCGCGTAGGAAAATCCTCCAAATTTGCTGTGCGCCCGCCAAACTTTGTCGGCCGCCGCCGTCACATCCGTGTCTTCGGCAATGATGAGGTTGGCGACCGCCACGGTGCGCTCATGCCGGGTCGCGACCTGCCACCGCGGCACGAAAACACTGGCCGAGGGAAACGGCTCGTCGGTGCCCACGTCATTGAAGAAAGCAAAGGCGGTGAAGAAATGTGGCCCTGCAAATGGCACGCCCTGGTCCCCCACCACGATCGAATTACCCAGGACATCATCAATGAAGGCCTGACAGGCATCGAATCGCCCGGGACCGGTGGCGGAAAATTCCAGCACCGCTTCAGCTCCGGCTATGGCCAGATGCTCAAAGGGTCGCTCCACATAAAAGTGGCGTTCCAAAGGTTCAAAGATCGAGGCCAGAACAGACAGGGGATCCAGGGCGGTCACCTCCATGGAAATACTGACCAATTGGGGACGATGCGCCCGGTGGGCCGCCTTCTGGCACTGCGCGAGAAAGTTACGCAGTGCATCTGGGGTCTGATTCGAAACCGGATCGAGCGACAGAATGGTCACGATTTCACGGGTGTTTTTTCAGCTTGGATGCGGGGAAACAAAACCAGACTGGCTGCTACCCGGTTGCCCTGCAAGCGTCCACCCCAGGCAAGCTCTTCCGCCCAGTTTTCTCCGGGTTGATAGCCCAGCACGCCATGGATCTTTTCCACGGCACCCGGCATGAAGGGCAGCAAATAACCCGTGGCAAGGCGCAAGGCCTCGGCCATCGTGGCCAGCGAGGTCTGCAGGAGAATCTTGTCCCCCGCCTCCTCGGATTTGCCCAGTTTCCACGGCGCCCGTTTCTCAATATAGGCATTTGTGGCGGTCACGAACGCAAGGGTGCGCTCCAGGGCGGTATGAAATTGAAACTCCGCCCACAGCGCCGTGACCTCAGGCTGGGTTTTGGCCCAAAGTGCCTGAAGTTCCAACTCCGGTGCACCGGCCTGGCCTGCCACGGGAACCAATCCGTCGGCAAACCGGTTGGTCATGTTCAACGTGCGGTTCACCAAATTGCCGAGGTTGTTGGCCAGTTCGGCATTGTAACGGGCCAAAAACTGCGTGTCCGAAAAATCGCTGTCCTGCCCCACGCTCATCTCACGCATCAGGAAATAGCGCAGCGAGTCCACTCCGTATTGATCCACAAAAGCAATGGGTTCGACAAAATTGCCGGTGCTCTTGGACATCTTGTCCCCGTTGATCGACCACCATCCATGGGCAATGATACCCTTGGGCAAGGCGAGGCCACAGGCATGCAGCATGATCGGCCAATAGACCGCATGGGGCGGCACCAGGATATCCTTGCCAATGACATGATAATCCGCCGGCCAGATGCCGGGTTTGTCGGCCACGGCTGAATAGTAATTCACCAAGGCATCGAACCACACATAAGTGACGTAATCCTCATCAAACGGCAGGGGTATCCCCCATTCCAACCGTTCCTTGGGCCGGGAAATGCAAAGATCATTGAGCGGCTCCTTGAGAAACTCCAGAACCTGCTTCTGGCGAAATTTCGGGAAGATGAAATTCTCGTTTTCGGTCAGAAACTGCACCAACCATTCCTGATAACTCTTAAGCTTGAAGAAATAGTTGGACTCCGTGATTTCGGTCACCTCGCCAAATAACTCCGGCCAAGTGCCGTCGGCATTGCGATCCTTGTTCTGCAGAAACTGCTCCTGGCGGGTGGAATAATAGCCCTGGTATTCGGCCTTGTAGATCTCGCCCTTGTCGAAGAGTTGTTGCAGCAAGCGTCGCACGACCGCCTTGTGCCGCTCCTCGGTGGTGCGGATGAAATCGTCATTTAGCACCTCCAATTTGGGCAAAATCGCCCTGAATTCCGCACTGATTTCATCACTATACTGCTGCGGGTCTATCCCGAGCTTTCGGGCGCTTTGTTGCACTTTCTGCCCGTGTTCATCCACTCCCGTGAGAAAATGGACTTTATCCCCCATCATCCGCCGGATCCGGGCAATAACGTCCGTCAGCACCTTTTCGTAAGCATGGCCAAGGTGCGGCGAACCGTTCACGTAGTCGATCGCGGTCGTAATGTAGAAGGAATTCATATCAGAGCGCCCAAACAAAACGCCCGAAGCCCAAATGTCGAATTTTTGCTAAACCCCTTTGCTCCATCGGAAACGGTTTGCGTGCCTTCAGCCACCACCCATCGTAAACATGGGTCCCACTCCGATGTCTAACCTTGTCCGCCTCCTCGTCCTTTCGATTGTGCTCCTGTTGCTCTTTCTGGTCGCGGCCCTGCTTGCCCAGACTTGGTTGCATCATCAACACCAACGCATTCAGGCCGAGGCGATTGCGGTCAAGCGCCTGCAGTTCCTCACCGCCGCCGAGCTTACCGCGGGAACCATGGACCGCTGGTCCGACGCCCATTTCGATCTCATTGGCCGATTGATTGACGCCAAGGTGAGTTTATCGGGGACTGAACCGGGACCGGTAAGATCGGGCCGGATCAGGTTTCAACAGCAACTCCCAAGCCTGGACGTCGCGGCCAGTGAATCGGTCGATGTCGAATTCAACCTCCCCGCCATGGCCCAACTCAGCATGCTCCACGGCCGGACGTGGAGTCTGTTGCTGATTGTAGCCCTATCTCTCATGCTGCTCTTCATTACGTCCGGACTGTGGTTGACCCGCCGTCTGGGAGGACCGGACAGCCGTTCTCCCTGGTCGGCCTTGCGGTCCGACATGAGCAGTTGGATGCAGCTGGCCCAAACGTCAGTCGACCGGGGCACCGCGCTGGCGGAGGAACGTGACAGCCGGCAGAGGATCGAAAAGGATCTCAATTTGCATCAGGTGCTGCAAACCAAGGCCCTGGAGGAAAAAATCCGGCTGGGCCGAGATTTGCACGATGGGGTCATCCAGTCATTGTATGCCGTCGGTTTGACCATCGAAACTGTGCGTCCCTTGATCAAAAGTGATCCGGTAAAGGCCGATCGGCGTTTGGAGGAATGCCTCGAGGGGCTTAATCGAAGCATCCGGGAAGTGCGTCAATATATCACCGGTCTGAGTCCTGAAAAGCTGCGGCGCATGGGTTTTGCGGATGCCGTGCAAATGTTTGCGCAGGAGCTGGGCGCCGGGCGTCCAATTGAGTTGGAATCGGTAATTGACGAAGATGCGGCGGCAGCTTTGTCCGCCGAGCAAAGTATGGAGGCCCTGCAAGTGACACACGAAGCGATCAGCAACGCCTTGCGCCATGGCAAAGCGAGTGCCGTAACGGTCCGGTTGCACCGCAGTGATGTGGAGATCGGCCTGTTGGTGCGCGACAACGGCCGTGGTTTCAATCCGGAAAAAATCGCGCAGGAAGGTCACGGTCTTGCCAATATGCAAGCCCGGGCCCGCAATGCCGGGGCCACCCTGCGGATCGACAGCAAGCCGGGAGACGGCGCTCGCGTCGTCATGACCTTTTCCGATAAAAGAATCCCATGAATGCAGAACCTACCAAACCCTTGCGGGTGCTGCTCGTGGATGACAGTGAAGTCGTGCGCCTGGGTCTGCGCTCACTGCTGGATGCAGAAGCCGGCTTCACGGTGGTGGGGGAAGCCGTGTCCGTGGCCACCGCGGTTGAGGCCAGCCGCGCCCTACGTCCGGATGTGGTGCTGCTGGACATAAAATTGCCTGATGGAAATGGTTTCGATGCCTGCCGTCAGATTTTGCGGCTGTTGCCCGACACGAGAATCCTCGTCCTTTCTTCCGTCGAAGAGACCAGAATTGTCGATGAGGCCATACGGGCCGGAGCCCACGGTTATCTGCTCAAGGAAATCAATGCCCGGGCACTGGTGCAGGCCCTGCAGGCTGTTGCCGCCGGCAAATCGATCCTCGATCCCGCACTGACGGCCCGGGTCATGCAAATGGTCAAAACCGGCGTCGGTTCGGGCGAATCTGACTTTGCCCAATTGTCACCCCAGGAACGGAGGGTTCTGGCTTTGATCGCCGAGGGACACACCAACAAGGAAGTGGCTGGCGCCATGGGTCTCTCGGACAAGACGATAAAAAATTACCTGAGCACTGTTTTTGAAAAACTTCATGTCAGTCGCCGATCACAAGCAGCTGCGCTTTACGCCCAGCAAATCAGAAAATAGGGCCAATTGGCCCTATTATGATAGGGCCTTTTTTCAGGTCTGATGGCACTAACGCACCTAGTTTGATTTAACCTAAGGTGGGGGGAGATGAAACTTCCCTCAATTAGTTCGAGGCCCCTTCACCGGCCAGAAGGTTATTCCCTCATCGAGGTGCTCGTGGGCATGGCCATTTTCATCATGCTGTCAGTCGGACTGATCTCGATGACGTTTCAAGTCCGGACAACGGCCGAGGAAAATGTTTACCAAAATACCGCCCTGGCCCTTGGGCAGGCTTACTTGGAACAAATCCGCAGCATCGATTTCGCGCGTTTGCGCGATGTGGCTCTGGCCACCAGCGGATCGGACACCCTGCCCCTGATCAACACCCAGGGTGCCACCATAACCGATGAAGGCGGCGGTGTGTTGACCAATGGGGAATGGGCCAACGAAACCGTGATGTTGGATGAGGATGCCAACGGAACGCCTCGCCAACCCATGACTTTTCGCTTTCGGCCGGTGCTGACCGACCTGGAATCCAACACCAGTGGGACAGCCTCCGGCGTCGAAATCACCGTCTATTTCGAGACCACCTACAACTACGGTGTCACCCGCACCTACCGTTCCAGCCTTCGCACCGTTCGCTCCAATGTTCCCACTTACTAACCGTCGCTCCACCATCGCCGGGTTCACCCTGGTCGAAACCATCGTCACGATGACCATCATCGGGTTTGTGGTGATCGGGGTAATGCCGTTTTTCCTGCAAAACACAAAATACCTCTACACCAGCGAACAAAAACTGCTGATCAACGCCGATATTCGCGACTTCACCAATGAAATGGTCGAGAACGCCCGCGAGGCCAACTACTTTGTGCTTTACCAGGCCGCCTACACCCGGGTTCGGACCGATGATGGAGTGACCGTCAAACGCGACTTCAACAGTAGTGGCACCGTCAATGCCATCGACCGGATGACCGCAGGCCAGGCCGGGGAATTCCTGGTCTTTGTTTACTACGAGGATCCGTTTTTCGACAGCCGGTTCTATGACGGCAATGCGAACAACAACGACATCACGAGTGTGCGCGTGACGCGCATGGTCAGCTACTGGGCCGCTCCCAATCGCAATATCCCCGGCAAGACCGCCCTCTACGTGATGGATACCGACTCCTTCAAATCCAGCCCCTCAGCGACCAGTTGGTCCACCCCATGGAGCGTGACCTTTCCCGTCACTCTGACGAGTTCCGTGACCATCGAATCCCTGCTGCAACCCGCCACCCTGGCCTATGCGCAAACGTCCAATGCGCGGATCGTGATCAATGACATGCGTGGCCTGGGTCCCAGCGGCTCCTACTTTGTGAATTATTTGAACCGCAGTGTGCTGGTGCGGGCCAAAATCCTGCATGGCAACCAGGCCAAGCGGGTGACCAATACCTACAACTTCACCATCACCCCGCGCGGGTGACCCTGCCCCATGAAAGTGCCCAGCTCAAATCGTGGCTCCGTCATAGTCATCACGATCATCTTCACCACGGTGATCGGGATTGTGGCCGGCAGCCTGCTCACCTACACGATGAGTGAGCGCCGCTTGAACCAGCGTTCCCTGTTGCGCTTCGAATCCAAGGACGCCGCCGAGGCTCTCCTCGAATATGCCGCCGCTGAACTGAGTGTCCGGTTTCAATCGGATCTGAATTTTTCCACCACCCAGCTCACGACTTCACCCATCACCTCCCACACCAGCCGGTTTGGCACTCTGTTTGTTCAGACCTCGGGGACCAACTGGACCAATGTCGATCTGACCAGTCCGGGCCTGTGGGTGAGTCAAATGAGTGAATCGGGCCGACGCTATGTCGACCCGAACAATCCTGCAAATGAATATGATCCCCTGCGCGGGCAATGGGTCTCCGTGCAGTCCGTGCGCATGATGGCTCGCGCCGGTGCGGTCAACCCGGGCGGCGTCAGCACCACCATCTACTCAACCCAGCTCTTTGAAGTGCGGGAGTCGGCACTGTTCAATTATGCCATCTTCTATAATCTGACCATGGAGTTTGCCCCCAGCCCGTCGATGACCGTGGTCGGTCCGGTTCACTCCAACAACGACTGTTACCTGACCGAGGCTGCCACCCTCACCTTTCTTGGCACTTACACCACGGCGGGAACTTTTACCGCGGGTGCCCTCACCACCGGTCGCCCCACGGGTCGGCGGATCAAGTTCACCACGGGGATCGATGACAATGGGGACGGTGTCGACGACACGATTTCCATCGAGAACCCAACCGTGGACGGGAGCTCTTTGGGCACGTATGTGGACTCCGCCCTTATTGCACGGGATAGCAGTCATGATTTTGCCAATGTCGCCTCTCAGCTCTGGCGTGGTTATGTGCAGGATGCCTCCATGGGCGTCCAGGTGCAAAATCCCCCGGGAATATTAACTGGTGCCCAGGCCCATGATTTGATCGAGGCACCGGATGCCTCCGGGTCGGCCACGGTCGAGGCACAGAAATACTCCAACAAGGCGGGTCTCTATTTCGTGGTCGAACCCAATGGCAACACGGTTGGTTTTAACAGTCCCGCTGACGCGGCCACATATAAGGCAGTCGCAGCGGCTTCTCGGGCCGCCTGGCGCACGGCCAATCCAACCAAAATTGTCACGTCACCGGCCGACATGATCAAAACCAACCGGCGCATGTATGACTTCCGCGAGGGACGCTGGGTGAATATGGTCGATGTGGACATGGGAAAAATGCGCACGGCAGTAAACACCACGTCCAGCGGCGCGGCCACCAACTTCAAAGTGGATGGTTCCGACTGGAATATCGACAGTGCCGCCAACGGCTGGAATGGCGTGGTCTATTTTGACGTGGAGAGTCCGAATACGGGATACACGGCCACCAGTGATGTCGGCAGCATGGGTTCGGGCAGCGGCACGAGAACCGCTGTGCGCTTCGTCAATGGCAGCCAGATCCCAGACCGGGCCAAGGTCAACGCCAGCAAACAGGAAGGGGTCACCCTGGCCACCAACACCGCCGCTTATGTGGTGGGCAATTTCAATGCCGATGGGTCCCTGGCTTCCGACTTGAGCGATATGACTACCCCAGAAACGGGTGAAGCTCCCGCCGCCATTGTGGCCGACGCCATCGGGGTATTATCAAATGCATGGTGGAACTCTGGCACGGGCAAACCGGATGGTGATGGTGCGAGCAGTAGTTCCACCAAGCGAGCAGCCAGTAACACCGAAATATCCTGTGCTTTTCTGACCGGGATTGTGTCAACGGCCAGCAGCAGCTCCTATTCAGGGGGAGTGGAAAATTATCCGCGCTTCCACGAAAGTTGGAGTGGCGACAGTCTGCGCTACCGCGGGTCCATCGTCGCCCTGTTTGAAAGCGAGCTTTGGACCGGGCCTTGGAAGAACTCCCACTACGATCCGCCCAAGCGCGAATGGGGCTTTAATTCGCTGTTCGGCGGCGGCCGATATCCCCCGGGCACGCCCCGATTACGCACCTATCGGCGGCTCGATTACAAGGATCTGACTGCAGCAGAATTCAACACCCTGCTGGCCGACACCCGGCTCAACTTCATTTCAATGTGATGCGCCTGATCCTGTTTTTGCTTTTCCTGCTGGCTGCGACCGGTCCGGCAACGGCCCAGTCCTTCCTCCAAACCAAACCGACAACCTCGTCCCAGTTTCCCAGCGCACCGGGAATGGTCGCCCCGCACCCTTGGCCGGGCCAGTCTCGCTATAAGTTCAATGTGACGCGGTATGTCGGTCGTTGGGACGAAATGCCGATTGGATACAAGCGCCTGCGCATCGGACCCTTGGACCTGCAACTGCGGGAGAGTGATCTGTCCGATTGGTTTCAAGCCCACGGGGGCGACTACAGCCTGAATCTTACTTTTCGGTGGAATAAAAACATAAGCGCTTACCTGGCCTGGTTCCCGACGGGAATCTTCCTGGACGATTTGAATGATGACACCTGGTCAGCTTACGTGAGCACGATTCCGCAAAAATCTGAGCGCAAGACCGCCCTCATGATCAATGACGACAGTGAAACCAATCGGGACATGATTCGCATTCTTGACGCGCGCACCCGGGTATTGGTTTATCATGAGTTGAATGCCGAGACCGGCCAGAATGAGACAACCCATGTGCAGATCTTTGTCCGGTTGGCGGATGGTATTTTGGTATTAGGTCTCGAGGGCCCCACGAAACTAACCACGGGCCAAGCCAGCAGATATTTTTCCCAGTTGGTGCTGGGTATCGGCCCATATGTCCCCGTTCAATGAAGACCATTTTAAGATCCAAGTCCAAAACCCTGCGGACAGGTCTCCCGCGGGTCACACCTCTTATCAACGAATGATTTTGCAGCTTGCCCTGCCGGGTAAAAAAAACGTGAACCGCAATTTCAAACGGAGACCTGTCACCATCTAGCCACCCCTCATTCGTGGGTGTAGTGCCGCATGAGATCAATCCGTTCCAACCAGGGTTCAGTGATTCTGCTGACCATAGTCTTTACGACCGTAATCGGAATTGTGGCGGGCAGTCTGCTCACTTATACGATGAGCGAACGCCGGCTGAACCAGCGATCTTCGCTTCGTTTTGAGGCCAAAGATGCCGCCGAAGCCTTGTTGGAATACGCCGCGGCGGAACTGAGTGTTCGCTTCCAATCCAGCTTGAACTTTTCCACCACGGAACTGACCTCCAATCCCATCACCACCCACAACTCCCGTTTTGGGACCCTCTATAACCATGGCACCGGGGTGGTCTGGACCAATATTGACCTGGGCAGTCCGTCGCTCTGGGTAAGTCAATCCGGCGAGGCGGGTCGACGTTATGTGGATCCCAACAATCCTGAAAACGATTATGACCCGCTGCGGGGTCAGTTGGTTTCGGTCCAGGCAGTGCGCATGCTGGCCAGGGTCACCGCCACCAACAATATCGGCGTGAGCGCGACCACCTACGCCACCCAGTTGATCGAGGTGCGTGAATCATCGTTGTTCAACTATGCCATGTTTTACAATTTGCCGATGGAGTTTCACCCCAGTCCCTCGATGACCATTGTTGGTCCGGTGCAGGCCAACAAGGGCGCCAACCTCACCGAGGGCAATACCCTTACTTTTCTGGGCACCTTTTCCACTGCGGGCACGTTTACCGCCGGCGCCACGACGTCGGGACGCCCGACCGGGCAACGCATCAATTTCACCACCGGCGTGGATGCCGATGGCAATGGAGTCAATGACACCGTCTCCATTATCAATCCCACTGTCGATGGCGCGGCACTCTCCACCTATGTGGACTCCGCGCTGCATTCCCGGGACAGCGCCCATGATTTCTCCACGGTCGCCTCCCAACTCTGGCGCGGTTATGTGCAGGATGCTTCCATGGGCGTCCAGGAGCAACAACCTCCGGGCATTCTTACCGGATCACAGGCCCATGATCTGATTGAAGCCCCGAATGCTGCCGGAACCGCCACAATTGAGGAACAAAAATTCTCCAACAAGGCCGGACTCTACTTTGTCGTGGAACCAAATGGGAATACCGTGGGTTTCAATTCTCCAACTGATGCGACGACCTACAAGTCCACCGCGTCTGCTTCCCGGGCCGCTTGGCGCACCGCCAACCCGAGCAAGATCGTCACGGCTCCGGCCAATATGATCAAAACCAATCGGCGCATGTATGATTTCCGAGAGGGACGCTGGGTGAATACCATCGACGTCGACATGGGGAACATGCGCACGGCAGTGAACACCACCACCAGTGGTGCCGCCACCAACTTCAAGGTAAACGGATCGGATTGGAGTTTGGATTCTTCGGGCGGGTGGAACGGCGTGGTGTATTTTGATGTGGAAAGCCCCAACACGGGATACTCCTCCACCAGTGATGTCGGCAGCATGGGCACCGCCAGTGGCACCAGGACTGCCGTCCGTTTCGTCAATGCCAGCCAGATCCCGAACCGGCAGATAGTAACTTCCAGCCAAACCGAGGGCATCACGCTCGCGACCAATACCGCGGCCTACATTGTGGGCAATTTCAATGCCGATGGCACCCTCGCCTCGGATTTGAGCGATATGACCACCCCGGAAACGGGTGAGGCCCCGGCCGCCATTGTGGCCGATGCCATCAACGTCTTGTCCAATTCCTGGTGGAACTCCGGCACGGGCAAACCCGACGGGGACAGCACCAGCAACAACACCACCCGGCCCGGGGCCAGCAACACCGAGATTTCCTGCGCCTTCATGGCTGGAATTGTCTCCACCTCGGGGACCAGCTCCAGTTCCTACTCCGGTGGAGTGGAAAATTACCCGCGCTTTCACGAAAACTGGGGCGGTGACAGCCTCCGTTATCGTGGTTCGATCGTGGCACTTTTCGAGAGCGAGATCGCCACGGGACCCTGGGGCAATGCCAAGTATGGCGCACCCAATCGTGAATGGGGCTTCAATTCGCTCTACGCCGGAGGGCGCTATGCTCCGGGCACGCCCCGACTGCGAACTTACCGGCGCATTGATTACCGCGATTTGACCCCCGTGGAATTCAACGCCATGCTCGCCGACACCCGGTTTACCTTTAGGTCGATGTAATGCGCTCGTTGCTTCTCATGCTGCTCCTGACGGGTGCGGGTGCTTCCGCGCAATCCCAGTCGTTCTTGCAAACCGTCCCGGCGGATCCGCCCCGGTTTCCTGCACCACCCACCAACCGTCTCATGAGACCCTTGCCCGGAGGCTCGCCCAATGAGATTTACCTCGGCCGATTCACAACGCAATGGGACGGCATGCCCGTAAGATTGTATCGGATGCGGGTAGGCTCGTTGGATCTGCAACTCACCGTGGATGATCTGAGCGACTGGCCCATCCTGGAAAATGGCAACTACAGTCTGAATATGATTTCGCGCTGGGATCGCACGGTTAGCGCCTATCTGGCGTGGTTTCCCAAGGGCATGTTTTTGAACGATCTGGATGATGCCGCCTGGCAATCCTATCTCTCCACCATCCCGCGCCGGACCTTTCTCCAGACGAATCTGCTCATCAACGACGACAGCGAAACCAACCCCTCCATGATTCGCATCCTGAATTCCCGGACCCGGGTGCTGTATTATGAGGAGTTCAACTCCCGGACCCAAAGCAAGGAACGCGCCTACGTGCAGGTATTCACCGAGCAGGCCGATGGCATCCTGCTCATCGGACTCGAGGGACAGGCTAAAAATGTCGCCAACGCCAAGGCGTTGTTTGCCCGGTTGCTGTTGCGCATCTGCCCCTACGATCCCAATTCAAACACCATTGTGCAGTAGCCGCCACCGCACGAGTTGCGACCAAGCCTGGGCCCGGTGACTGAGTTGCTGTTTCGTGGCTGCGGGCAACTGCCCGAAGGTGCAGTCATGACCGCTCGGCACAAACAAGGGATCGTAACCAAAGCCTCCGATCCCGATCGGTTCGAGCAGCAGATTGCCGTGGCATTTGCCTTCAAACCCATGCTCTTTACCCTCTGGTGAAATCAAAACCAGCACGCACACATAGTGCGCACCACGTGATCCTGAGGGCACGTCACGCATGACCTCCACCAGTTTGGCCAGATTGGCACCGTCGTTACTATTGCTCCCGGCATAGTAGGCCGATTCGACCCCGGGTGCACCGTGCAGCGCATCCACACAGATTCCACTGTCATCGGCAAGCGCCCAGCCATCATGCGGAAGAAGCTCCCACAGGGCGTGGGCTTTCTTGCGGGCGTTGCCCGTAAACGTGCCGGTATCCTCCACGACCGGTGGCATTCCGCCAACCTCCCGAGCAGAAAAAATCCTCGCATCAGGCATCGTTGCGACCGCCAGTGCCTGCAATTCCTGCACTTTGTGGGCGTTACCGGAGGCTAAATACAGTTTCATCTACAAACATTTTCTCGGGATAAACCACCTTGCCCCGGGCCAGCATGTCATCTCCCAGCACGGTATGCCGGACATCGGTCAACCGCACAGCATTGATCAGTTTTTCGGTGCGCAAGCCGTTCATCATCGGCTTGGCGCGATCATCACCGAGGATCATGGGGGCCCGATAGGAAAAGAGATAATCGATCTGGGCATCGCGCAACAACTGGCTGAGCAACTGGGCGCCACCTTCAAAATAGACTCCACTGATACCAGCATCGGCGCATTTCCTGCGAAAGTCCACAAAGGCGACCCGCTGTGTCGTTGAGGGCATGACCCAGACCTCCACGCCCAAGTCGCGCAGTTTTCTCACGTAACCCATGCCGCCGTGAGGGGTCGTCACCACAATGGTTCGGGCGCGAAACTCATCGCTGTAAACCGCCGGCAGAGTCTTGTCCGTCACGCTGCGCAAGAGCCCGTCGAAGACAAAGCGCACTGGACACCACTCCTCCACTCCTTCGATGCGCGACGTCAGTCGCGGATTGTCCTGCATCAGGGTTCCTGCCCCCACCGCGATGGCCGGAAATAGTCGGCGCCAGCGCATCACGTCGGCCCGGGCTACCAATCCGGTGATCCAGCGCGAATCTCCCGTGCGGCAGGCGATGCGCCCGTCCAAAGTCGTGGCCGTTTTGGCGGCAAGCAAGGGAGTGCCCGTCGTGATCCAGTGGTTGAAAATCAGATTCAGATCCTGACATTCCGCCTCGATCACCCCGGTGGTGACCTCAATGCCGGCGGCGCGCAATACCTCGTAACCTTTTCCCGCATGGGCGGGATTGGGATCGATGGTCCCGACGACGACCTTCTTTACTCCAGCGGCAATGATTGCGTCGGTGCAGGCCCCGGTGCGCCCCACCGTGGAACAGGGCTCCATGGTCACATATAAGGTCGCCCCCGCGCGCGGCTTCTTCCCCCGGGCCAGCAACGCCAGTCGTTCGGCATGCGGCCCACCGTCCGGCGCGGTGGCCCCTTCACCCACGATTTTCCCGTCCTCCACCAGCACCGCCCCGACCATGGGATTGGGGTGTGTGAGACCCCAGGCACTTTGCGCGAGCTCCAACGCCCGGCGCATAAAAACTACTTGTTCAGTCGTGGACATAGGGATTGGTGGCTTTCTCCATTGCTACCGTGGTGGCCGGACCATGACCTGGATATACCTTGGTCTGATCAGGCAGAGTATAAATTTGTTCGCGAATCGATCGCTCCAACTGGTCAAAATCTCCTCCCGGCAAATCCGTGCGACCGACACTGGACTTGAACAGGGCATCCCCCACGAACGCAGCATCACTTTCGACCAGATGGAATAACACATTGCCCGGACAATGCCCGGGAACATGACGGACTGCAATGTTGCTTCCGAGGGCCTCAAATTCGTCCCCCTGACCGACCCAATGGTCAACTTTGACCGGTTCGAGCCGCAAATCCAGATCCATGAAACGTTTCATGACCTCCGGGGTCTCGATCAACACCCGGTCATCGGCATGGGCGCGCACCTTGGCCCCCGTGGTCCGCACGACCTCCGCAGCGCCCTGGGTATGGTCCCAATGCCCATGGGTCAGCCAAACTTCCACCAGGCGGCAGCGATCTTTGGTCAAGAGCGGCTCAATTTGGGCCCAAACCTCTCCCGGTGCATCAATCAACACCGCCTCCCCCTTTTCAGGGTCCGTCAATAGGTAGGCATTCGTCTGGATCATACCGGCCGGTCGCACATACAAATTCATCGCCCCAGTTCATCGGTTACCGGGCCATCCGTGCAATCGTGAAAATTGCCCTTCACCTTTCACCCGGCCCTTGCTACCTCCCTACGTTCTATGTCGACCCTCAAGTTTGCCGTCCTGGCCGGAGATTATATCGGACCCGAAGTCATGTCCGCCGCCTTGCGCGTCCTTGAGCATGTCGCCGGGCAGGAAAATCTGCAGCTTGACTACACCCAAGCCGACGTCGGTGGCGCCGCCATTGACCGGCAAGGCACCGCCTTGCCCGCCTCGACCCTGCAAATTTGCGAACAGTCCGACGCCATTCTTTTTGGGTCAGTCGGTGGCCCGAAATGGGAAAAACTGCCCACCAAGGAACAACCGGAACGCGCCGCCCTCCTGCCCCTGCGCAAGCATTTCACCCTTTTTGCCAATCTTCGCCCGGGCCTCTTGTATCCCGAACTTACGGATGCCTCGCCGCTCAAGAGTGAACGAATCCCCCACGGCATCGATATCGTCTGCATCCGGGAACTGACCGGGGGCATCTATTTCGGTCAACCCAAGAGCACCACGACCCTGCCGGATGGTGATGTCGAAGCCATCGACACCATGGTCTACCGCAAAAGTGAAATCGAGCGCATCACGGCGGTCGCCGTGACCGCCGCCCGTGCGCGCAAGAAACAGCTCTGTTCGGTGGACAAGGCCAATGTGCTCGAGACCTCGGTCCTCTGGCGCAAGACTGTCACGGCTTACATCGCGGAACATGCCCCGGACATCGCGCTTTCCCACATGTATGTGGACAACGCAGCCATGCAACTGGCACGCGATCCCAACCAGTTTGATGTTTTTCTCACCGAAAACATGTTCGGGGACATTCTGTCCGACGAAATGGCCGTCATCTGCGGTTCCCTGGGCATGCTTTCGTCCGCCTCGCTCGGCGCCCGGTCGAATTCCCTGGGCAAACCTTTCGGTCTATATGAGCCCAGCGGCGGGACTGCTCCGGACATCGCCGGCAAGAACCTTGCCAATCCCTGCGCTCAGATTCTCTCCGCCGCCCTCATGCTGCGCTACAGTTTTGGCCTGGAGGCACTGGCCACCCGCATGGAAGCAGCCGTGCGCCAGACCGTGACATCCGGTATTCGCACGGGAGACATCGCCTTTGGCCGTCCTTCCGTGGGCACCATTGCCATGACGGATGCGATTATTGCCAATCTTTCCTAGTTTGTTTCTGCTGTTCCTCTTTGCCCAATTTTACCTGCTAATCAGGTTCCCTTCATGACTTCCGCCGAGATCCGCCAATCCTTCCTCAATTTCTTTGCCCGGCAGGGCCACACCATCGTGCCCTCGGCTTCGCTGCTGCCCGATTCCCCCGGATTGCTCTTTACCAATGCCGGCATGAACCAGTTTGTGCCCATCTTTCTGGGCGACAAACAACCCGACGTGACCAAGTGGGCCGGGGCCATCCCGGGCAAGAACACCCGTGCCGCCGATACCCAGAAATGCATCCGGGCCGGGGGCAAGCACAACGATCTCGAGGACGTGGGCTTCGACACCTACCACCACACCTTCTTCGAGATGCTCGGCAACTGGTCCTTCGGCGATTACTTCAAGCGGGAATCCATCAACTGGGGTTGGGAGCTGATCACCAAAATCTGGGGCATCCCGCCCAAGCGTCTCTTCGCCACCGTCTATAAACCCGATGAGAGCAAGGGTGACCCCTCTGAATTCGATCAGGAAGCCTACGATATCTGGGCGGAAATATTCACCAAGGCCGGCCTCGATCCCGCCGTCCATATCGTCAACGGCAACAAAAAGGATAATTTCTGGATGATGGGAGACACCGGTCCCTGTGGGCCTTGTTCCGAAATTCATTTCAATTTGCTGCCCGACGACGACGAAACCGCGGGTCGAAAACTGGTCAATGACTCAAGCCCGCGCTGCATCGAAATCTGGAATCACGTTTTCATCCAGTTCAATGCCAATGCCGACGGCACCTACTCGCCCCTCGCCGCCAAGCACGTCGATACTGGCATGGGCTTTGACCGGGTGGCCGGGATTCATGCCTCCACCAAGGGATTCACCGACTTCACCGCGGAACCGTCGAATTACAATTCCGACCATTTTGCCGCGCTGCTGACCAAAATCGCGGAGCTTTCGGGCAAAACCTATACCGCCACGGTTCCAACCAAGCGTGAAGGCCTGACCGAGCAGGAAAACACCGACGTCGCCTTTCGCGTCCTCGCCGATCACGCGCGTTGCGTCTCCTGCGCCATTGCCGATGGCATCATGCCGGGTAACGAAGGCCGCAACTATGTCATCCGCCGCATCCTGCGTCGCGGCATCCTCTACGGCACCAAACTCGGCCTCAAAACCGGTTTCTTCGAGCAACTCGTCACCCCCGTGGTCGATTCCTTGGGTGCCGTGTTTCCCGAACTGGTCCAGCAGTCCGAGATCATCCGGCGGGTCATCCGCAGTGAGGAGGAAAGCTTCGGCCGGACGTTGGAGCGCGGCCTGGCAAACTTTGAACAAGGTCTATCGCAGTTTGTTAGATATCATATCACGGAATACATGCAGGAGCCCATGAGGCTTATTATTGAAGGAGTAGGTTCAAGTGCAGAAATCAACTCACATCTGACCACAGAAACTAAGACGATCCATCTGTCAGATAACGTTAAGGATCAGCTACTGAAACTTAATTTTCCAGTCGCGAAGCTACCAGGGAAAAGTGCTTTTGAGCTTTACGATACCTACGGTTTCCCGCTCGACATGACTCAGCTGCTCGCGACGGAGCGGGGACTGACCGTGGATACGGTTGGTTTCGAGGCTGAGATGGAGAAACAGCGCAATCGCGGACGCGCGGCCCAGAAAAAGGAGATCCTCGTCGCCGCTACCGAGGGTGAAACCGCGGACCTTAAGGCGACCACATTTCTGGGCTACACCGCAACGCATGCCCATGCCCAACTCATCGACGTGGTCACGGCCGACGAGGACACCTTTCTCGTCTTCGACCAGACTCCTTTCTACGCGGAAATGGGGGGCCAGACCGGCGACTCCGGCACGGCCGATATTGGGGGCAAACTCGTGCACATCGTTGACACGGTAAAGGACAAGGCCGGCCGCTTTCTGCATAAAGTTGACCGGCAGTCACCCATGGTTTCAGCTGGCGACAAGGCCGAGCTCGCCGTCGATGTCGTCCGTCGACGCGCCATTTCCCGCCACCACTCTGCCGCCCACTTGATTCACTGGGCCCTGCGCAAGGTCCTCGGCACCCACGTGCGGCAGGCTGGCACCTCCAAGACACCCGACCGCATGCGTTTTGATTTTTCCCATTTCGAGGCGGTCACCCACGCGCAATTGCAGGAGGTCGAACAACTGGTGAACGACAAGGTCATCGACAACGCCGGGGTCGAATCCTACGAAACCGAATTCGACAAGAAACCGGCCGACACCCTCGCCTTCTTCGGCGACAAATATGGCAACATTGTCCGAGTGGTCGACATCGGTGGCTACAGTCGCGAGCTCTGCGGCGGCACCCATGTTTCCACCACCGGTGAAATCGGCCTGATCAAAATCGTGGCCGAGATGGCCATCGCCGCGGGCACCCGTCGCATCGAAGCGGTGGCTGGTCAGGCCGCCTATGAGTTTGTCTCGAGCCACGAGACAGCGTTGAAGACCGTGGGCGCGAAACTCAACGCTGGGCCGCAGGACATCGTGCAGAAGCTCGACGCCCTGCTCACCCATCAGAAGGAAATCGAAGCCAAATTGAAGGCATTTACCCAAAAGGCGTCGGCCGGACTGGCGGATGATCTCATCGGCGCGGCCGTCGAAAAAGACGGTTTGAAATTCATTTCCGCAGTCGTCGAGACCGAGACTCCGGAAGCACTGCGAAACCTGGGCTCACAAATCCTCGCGAAACTGGGTGAAGGCGTCGTGCGGCTGGGGACCAACTTCGGCGACAAGGCCACGGTCGTCGCGTTTTGTTCACCCGCGGCCATCAAGGCGGGCCATCAGGCCGGCAAGATTATCGCGGCCATCTCGGCTGAAATCGGCGGCAAAGGCGGCGGCAAACCGGATTTCGCCATGGGCGGCGGCAAGGACACCGCCAAACTGGCCTCGGTGCTGTCCCAATGAGTCATATTTCAACCGGGTTTATTCGATCCGCAGGGCATCTAGCGGATTGATTTTTGCCGCACGCAGGGCTGGTAGATAACTGGCCAATGCGGCCACCAGCAGCAGCAACAGGGCGACCACGGCGTAAACCAGGGGCTCGGTGGGTCTCACCTCAAAGAGCAGACTTGTCATGTAGCGACTGAGCAACCATGCGCCCACCAAGCCCAAACAAAGACCAAGCCCCGATTTGAACAAACCTTGCTTCAGTATCATCCCGATCAGCTGACCCCGGCTCGCCCCGATCGCCCCACGGATGCCGATTTCCCGGGTGCGTTGTGAAACATCGTAGGCCAGAACTCCATATATCCCCAAGGCTGACAGAAACAATGCGAGCCCCGCGAAGGTGGCCAACAGCAACATGACCGCCCGTCGACTGTCGAACGACCCGCTGACGGAATCAGCCAAAGTCGTCGTATCGAAAAGGGGAATCGCCGGATCAATCTCCTGCAGCTTGGCGCGGATGACGGCGAACATATCCGCCGGGGTTCTGGTGCTGCGCACAAACAAGGTCAGACCACCTGGGCGACCCTGCATGAGTTGATAAATGAAGGGAATTCCACTGTGATCCTCCACCCCGTTGTGTGGCACGTTGCGCACCACCCCGATGATGGTCGGCCAGTCCTCTGCCTTTTCCGGTCGACGACCAAAATTGAACCGGCCTCCAATGGCGGACTTGCCGGGGAAGAACTTTTGGGCGAAGGCCTCATCCACCACAAAATGTCGCTGTCCTGCCTCCCGGTCCGCTTCAGCATAAAATCGCCCTTCCACCAGGGTAAGGTGCATCGTGTCGAAGTATCCCGGCGAGACTATCACCCGGTAAGCTCCGGGTTGCGGTGCGCCCGGCGGTGAAGGATCATTTTCCAAGGTCAGCGCATTGACGGGTAGTCCGCCTTGAAACGGGGTTGAAAACGAGAGCGCCACGGATGACACCCCGGGAATTTCACGCATGGACTGCAACAAACGCTCCTGCAATCCGCTTGCCGCCTCGTCACTGGCTCGATGCACGGCTGGAATGGCAATGCGCCCGATCACCACATTGGCCGGATCAAGTCCCGGGTTGACCTTGAGCGCATTGGCAAAACTCTGGATGAGCAAACCCGCGCCGGTCAGCAGCACCAGTGCCACCGCCACCTGTGCGACCACGAGAATGCTGCTCAATGAGCGCACGCCGCGTCCGGCTGAAGCTCCGCGCGAGCTGCGCTGAATAAGTTCACTGAGATTGGTGCGTAACAGGTGGATCACCGGGATCAGACCGATAAAAAGACCAACCAAGATGGTCAGACCGACGGCAAACCCCAACACCCGCCCATCAAGCTGCATCGGCAATGCCTGTGGCAACATGTCTATCGTATAGCGATTGATTACCCGCAAGGCTCCCCAGGCCAAACCCACGCCCAGCACCGCACCCATGCCGGTCAACAGTAGGCTTTCGACCAGCAGCTGACGCGCAATGACTGCCCGGCTGGCCCCCAAGGCAAAGCGGATACCCAACTCGGATTGCCGGGCATTGGAGCGAACCAACAAAAGGTTTGCCACATTCACGCATCCGATCAGGAGCACGAAAGCCACTCCGCCCTGCAGCAGATACAGGGTGGATTTCACCGGTTCCACCCGTTCGTCCTGCACCCCGCCCACGGTCATCGTGATCCCGGATCGCTCGATGAATGCACGGGTGGGTGGTGGTGCGGCGTCGTAGTAGCGCCGCTCGAGCAACGCGGCTTCCGCCGCCGCCTGACCCACGGCCACGTCCGGCTTGAGTCGACCAAAGAATTGAATGCCCAAACTATAACGCCGCTGTGGATCAGCCTGTTCGGGCGACCACGACAAGGGCTGGATGAACTTCACCCGCGCATCAAACGCTTCCAGTATTCGGGGGGCCACGCCGATGATTTTCAGGGCATTGCCGTTGAAACGGATCGTTTTCCCCACGATGGCCGGATCCTCCGCAAACTGGGACTCCCAAAAGGACTGCATCAACACCACCACATCATCGGCTCCCGGTTGGCTTTGCTCCTTCGTGAAAAATTGTCCGAGCAGGGGTTTGACCCGCAGGATATCGAACATTTCGGCCGTGGCCCGGGCACCGGACATCCGTTCCACCGCCCCTTCCTCCCCGAACATGCCCTGCATCAGGTTCCAGAGCCCGACCGACTCATAAGATGTGGCATTGGCCGAGTAATCGACGTATTGCACCACATTGCTCGGCATCTTGTCCAAACCCGCCTTCACCGCCTTGTTGTAGATTTCAACAATTTGGCCGGGCTCATTGAATGGCAGCGGCTTTAGCATCAGGGCATACACCATCGAAAAAATCGCCGTCGTGGTGCCGATGCAAAAGGCCAAGGTGGTCAGACTGGTCAGGGCAAAACCCTTGCTCTTCCAAAATTGGCGCAAAGCGTGGCGGACATCCAGATACACTCCGGCCCGAAATCCAGCCATCACGGATCCTAGCGGGGAGTTGAGTTTGCCGGTCGCTTTGGTGGATGAATCGGAATCAGGCATAGAATGACATAACCCGGTAAACCGAGAATTGTTACAGAAATATGCTGGTAACCCTCGGCCCGAAGTTCAACCACGACCTTCCCCTCAATCCGCCCGCTCAATCCAGCCTGAAGAGGGTTGCCGTGGGCCGTGTTCTGCGCACCTTGCTGGATGATGTCTGCTACTTCCAAGCCGATTCCACAGCTCGTCTGCATTCTGGCGTTTGACGTGTCCAACCGCTTGGCCATCCGCAAGCTCGGTTCGAAAGCCGGACTTGCCTTTACCGGCATCGATTTGGCCATGGCCGTGACCCGTTTGCAAACCGCCTTCACCCACCACAGTGAACCGGCGGAGTCGTTCACGGTGACTGCGGGTGGACGAATGCACGCGGTGCACTTCGTGCAGGTCACCGGCGATCCCAAGGATGCCGAAATCGAATTCTGGTCCATCGAAAAACTGGAATCCTCCCCGGGGACAATGGCTCCATCCCTGGCTGCCGCGGTGGCGCTCCTGGATGATCACCTCATAGAAATCCCCTACCTGCATATCGGGGAAAATGACTTCATCTACAAATTTCGACCCGAGAAGGAACGGAATGCATCAATCTATGCTCAGGACCCTGTGTCCAGTGCACTATATCAATCTCAGCTTTGTGTGCTGATAAAAACCCTGGCCCGCACGCACGAGCGCACCGCAAGCGAACCGGTCGCCCTGAATTTCGGTCCGGTCAGTTATCTGGTGCCCAGTCATTTTGGCTTCTGCCTTGGGGTCAAAAACGCCATCGAGCGGGCTTATGAAACATTGGCGGCCAATCCGGACCGGCGGGTTTTCATGCTCTCTGAACTCATTCACAATCCCTATGTGAACGAGGACTTGCTCCGCCGTGGGTTGAATTATCTGCAAACCGACAAGGGCGTGCCCTTCACCGTCACGGGTGAACCTGCCGGTCCCGCCCCGACCACCGCCCTTCTCTGGGATACGCTCACACCCGACGACATCGTCATCATCCCCGCCTTTGGTGCCACCGATGAGGACAAGCGCAAACTGGTGCGCAAAGGAATAGCGGTCTGCCAGTATGACGCGACGTGCATGCTGGTGGAAAAAGTCTGGAAGGCCGCCCGCGCCTACGGTCGAAGTGGACATACCGTCATCATTCACGGCAAGGTCGAACACGAGGAAACCAAGGCGACCTTTTCCAACACCCGTCGTTACGCCCCGGCCATCATTGTGCGCGACTTGGAGGAGACCCAGATGCTGGGTCGGATCATTGCCTCTCGAGACCCGGAAGTTCGCGCCAGTTTTTACACGACCTTTGCGGGCAAGCACACCCCGGGTTTCGATATCAATCGACACCTGGAACGAGTCGCCGTGGTCAATCAAACCACCCTGCTGGTCAACGAAACCCGGTCCATCATTGCTCATCTGCGGGATCTCTACACCCAAATTTACGGACCCGGGGAAACCGAACGCGTGGGGGGCAGCGGACGCACGGACACGCTGTGTTACGCCACCCAGGTCAATCAGGACGCCCTCGCCAAGGCCCTGGCCGAGCCTTTGGATGCCGCCTTTGTGATTGGCGGAAAGAATTCTTCAAACACCTACCAACTATACCGCCTCTGTGAAAAGACTCTCGGAGCACGGGCCTACTTCATCCAGTCCGAGGCCAATATCACCTCGCGCGAAAGCGTGGAGCATTTTGTTTTCCCTTCGGCCCGGGAAGGTCGCCCTTATGGAAAAATCGTCAATCGTCCGCTTTGGCCAACCCTGCAAGGGGCTAAACGGGTGTTGGTGACGGGGGGGGCATCCTGCCCCGATGGCATTATCCAACAGGTTATCACGCGACTTAACTCCCTGTTCCCCCGGGACCAGTTGCGGGATCTGCCGGCCATCCTCGCCGATCTGGAAAAGACCCAATAAAAAACCGCAGTCCAGGGACTGCGGTGGAAAAATGAGATCGGCCCGGCTCAGAATTTGAAGTTCAAACCCGCCCGAAAGCCCTGCAGTTTGGATAGATCGATGTCGGTCGTGTAACTCGAGCCCTTGTCATTGATCGTCTGGGTGTAATCCCCACTCGTCTGGTAAAACGCACCCGCATAGAGGCCAGCGCTTTCACTGAGAAAATACTGCAGGGTCGCATCCACGTAATAACCGGTGAGGTTTTTGCCTTCACTTTCCGTTACCGTGTTCACAATGGGGTCACTGGTGTCTGCCTGCAGGGTCTGCTGCACCGAATAGGTTGTGCCGGAATAAACCAAGGTCGGGCCCACGCTGATGCTCAATTTCAGATTCTCCGAAATCGTGTAGATGACGGTCGGCCCCATGCGCAGGGTGAGAAAAGTCCCCTTCAACTTCCAATAATTCGACACTTGCGTGTCATTGCTGGCGGTCGTGGTGGTGCGGCTGTCCGGGGCGCGGCCCAACAACACGGTCGTGTCCACTATATTGCCATCCACATCAACCGTGCTGGATGGGGCCACATAGGGCACAGTGCCGGGCAGGGTCTGGCCATTCAAACCGTATGTGTCGGTAATCGTGGTAATGGTGGCGGCCACATTGCCACGCGCGCTTGAATCAATGCCGTTCACGCCAATACCGGCAAAAATCTTCCATTCAATTTTCTTGCCGATATTACCCATATCCCGCGCCACAACCAATTCAGTGCCAAGACTCAAGCCGGGATCATTGCGGCGGGACATCGCATCAGTGACTTGGGCACTGTAGGTATGGAATGCCACGTTGGTGTCGCCATCGATCAATTGGCGGGGATCAACATAGGTCCAATTGTTGGTTTTGCCATCATCCGGGGTATTATCGGTGCGCGCATCGCGGTAAACCGTGCCATCGTGATAGTTACGCACTTCACCAGTGGTGAATTCATCGTAAATGGATTGGATGGAGGTAACGACCCCCTGCCCACCAAAAGCCACCTTGGATCCGGTCAAAGCTCGGGCACCCACCGTCATGGTCATCTTGGGAGGCACGAAATAATCATCCAGATTGAAAATTGGGATTTCGTCTTCCGGATTGGACTGGGCTGAGCCCAGGGATGCCAAACCGACAAAAACGAGGAGATAAAGTTTCTTCATGAGGAGGTTACGGGTCACCGGTGTGACGGCATTTTTTGTAAAAGGTTGCACAAGATTTGGGGCCGTGAAGACCGAGTCAATGGGAGATTACGTCCCGCGGGGAGTTTCCCCGGCCTATTCATTGAATTCGTCACGCTGAGCGGCAGCAGCTTTTTCCACTTCCAGGGCGGCCGCAGCGGCCGGATCCAGGGCGGCTTCACGCTCCTTGAGCCGTTTTTCCAACGCTTTGAGTCCCTCTGACTTGTGTTCGAGCTCGCTCTCCTTTTCCTGCTGGGCCTGCACTTTTTCAAAAAGGGTGTTTTCGCTTTCTTCGAGAAACTGCTCCCGCTCGCGAATTTGCTGTTTGGCCTCCTTCAAGGCGGCTTCCTGTCTTTCCAATTCCGCCTTCAATTGTTCCAAGGCCGCCTGTTCTGCGGAGTTCAAACCTGACTTGACCGGGCTTTGTTGCTTGCTGGCCTGCAGGAGTCTCTCCCGGGCCAGCAGCAACGCCTCACCCTCAGCCAAGTCCCGTTCCTTGTCGGCAAGACGCAATTCGGCATCTTCCAGTGCCCTTTCGCGCTCCGCGAGCATGAGTTCCAATTGGCGCAGCGACTTCTCCAATTCACCGATTCGATTCGAATCCAAGGTCGTGGGTTCACCCCATGGACTGCGGGTTGCTGCCACAATGGCATTGATGGATTCACGTGCGGCCGTGGAGGCTTCTGATACCTCGAAAGGCGAGCGTCCCGGTGCGCGTCGTCGCAAACTCAAGGCCGGGGCCACCGGAGTTTTTGTCGGAAACTTGATCGGATTAACCGGCGAGTCAGACATACGGTCTACTTGCTGAACATGCGCGAAAGCGCACCAAACAATCCGGATTTCTGTTTTTTGGGCACGCCGATCCCGGCTGCCTCAAGCTTGGGCAGAATAACCGCCGCTACCCGTTTCTCCGCCTCAGCATCATTCAACACCACCAGGATGCGGGCCAAATCACCACCCGCCTCAACCTCACGCTGCAAGGCCTCCCACTCCTGTTTGAACTGAACAAATGCTGCCTGGGTTCTTTCCGGCGTATCACCGGCCGATTCCGCTTGGGCCAAGCATTCCAGCAAATGCAGGCCTTTGCTGCCCGGACGGTAGGGT
>JAIPJW010000027.1 GCA_021734075.1 Cephaloticoccus sp. | reverse complement strand
CAAGGGCTACGACTGGGTCACCAAAGAACTCGTCAACGCCTGAACCTACCCTCGCCATGTCAGAACTTATCGAAACAGACACCCTTGAGCCGACCCCGGCGACGGAAAATCCCGTGGCGGGCATCGACCAAACCCGCGGCGACTTCCAATACAAGGTGGATTACGCCTTTGATGCGGGCACCGGCCTCAATGAGGAGACCGTCCGTTACATCAGTTCGGTCAAAAAGGAGGAGCCTTGGATTCTGGAGTTCCGCCTCAAGGCCCTGAAAACGTTTCTCGCCAAGCCCATGCCCACGCACTGGGCGACCAAGGATCTCGAAAACATCAATTTCGACAAAATCCGTTATTACCTCTCGCAGGGGCAGAAGCCCAAACGCACTTGGGACGAGGTGCCGGATGACATCAAGATGACCTTCGAACGTCTCGGCATTCCCGAACAGGAGCGCAAGTTCCTCGCGGGAGTTGAGGCCCAGTTCGATTCCGAGGCGGCCTACTCCAACATCAAGGAGATCGTCGCCAAGCAGGGGGTCATCTTCTGCAACTCCACCGAGGGTCTCCGCGAACACCCCGAGTTGTTCCGCAAGTTCTTCGGCAAGGTCATTCCCACGGGGGACAACAAGTTTTCCGCCCTCAACAGCGCGGTGTTCTCCGGCGGCTCCTTCATCTATGTGCCCAAGGGGGTCAAGGTCGCCCAGCCGCTGCAGGCCTACTTCCGCATCAACGCCGAAAATTTCGGCCAGTTCGAGCGCACCCTCATCATCGCCGACGAGGGCAGTGAAGTCGTCTACATGGAAGGCTGCACCGCGCCGAAATTCTCCACCTCCACGCTGCACAGCGCCGTGGTCGAGTTGGTCGCCCTCAAGGGCGCCAAGATCCAATACATCACCGTCCAGAACTGGGCGAACAACGTCTTCAACCTCGTCACCAAGCGTGGCGTGGCCCACGAGGACGCCGAGATCAAATGGATCGACTGCAACATCGGCAGCCGTCTCACCATGAAGTATCCGGGCGTTGTGCTCAAAGGTGAACGGGCCCGGGGTGAGGTTATCTCGATCGCCCTCGCCAACGATGGGCAGCACCAGGACACGGGCGCCAAGATGATTCACGCCGCCAACAACACCACGTCCAACATCGTAGCCAAATCGATCTCCGTCGGCCAGGGCCGCAGCACCTATCGTGGCGTGGTCCACATCCCGAAACATCTCAAGGGCTGCAAAAACAACACCGAATGCGATGCCCTCCTGATCAACAGCAACAGTCGCACGGACACCTACCCGGCCATTTCAATCCGCGGAGACAAGAACTCCAGCCAGCACGAAGCCTCGGTATCGAAGGTCAGCGAGGAATTGATCTTCTATATGCAGCAGCGCGGCCTCACCGAGGCTCAGGCCATGAGCCTCTCCGTCAATGGCTTCATCAACGATCTCGCCAGCCAGTTTCCCATGGAATACTCGGTCGAGCTCAAGCGCCTGATCGACCTTGAAATGGAAGGCTCGGTCGGTTGACCGGGAGAAACACCAAGAATTATCCGACCCGTATGTCCGCTTTACCTGCTACCAACGAGACCGTCACCGGCCTCAACTCCGAACGCTTCGCCACGCACATGGGCCAACGTGCCGCCCTGCCGGATTGGTGGCTTGAAGCCAAAAAGGAGGCGTGGAACCAATACAACGCCCTGCCCCTGCCCACCCGCTCGGATGAACGCTGGCGCTTCTCCAATCTCAAGGGTCTCGATCTCGAGGGATTTGAACTGCCCGAGGAAGCCTCACTGCATGTGCCTCACCTGCCTGATTTTGCCCATGCCGGGGAAATCACGTTTTCCAATCGCCAGGTTGTCGGCCGTGTCACGCTTGCCCCGGAACTGATCAAACAAGGCGTGATTTTTGCCCCGCTCAACGAAGCGCTCCGGGATCACGGGGATCTCGTCCGGCAGTATTTCCAAAAACACCCGGCCAATCTCGGCAGTGAAAAATTTGTCGCGCTCAACACCGCGTTCACCGCCACCGGAGCCGTGCTCTACGTGCCCACGGGGGTGGAAATCACCGCCCCCCTCGTCGTTCAGCACACCCTGTCGGGCGATCACAAGGCCGCTTTTCCCCACACTCTGGTGATCCTGGAAAAGAACGCCAAGGCCACCTTGGTGGAATACTTCGTCTCCGCGCAAAGCGACGCGGTGCACCTCGTTTCCGGCGTCAACGATCTTCATGCCGGTCCCGGCTCGCAATTGACCTATGTCGGCGTGCAAAACTGGTCGCGCCGCACCCTCGCCTTTCAAACCAATTCGATCGTGGCCGAGCGCGATGCCCGGGTGCTGTCGCTTTCAATTCATCTCGGGGGCAACCAGTCGCGCCACGAATCCCACAGTCGCCTGCTCGGTCCCGGGGCCCACAGTGAGATGCTGGCCCTGACCATCGCCGACGGGGAGCATGAGTATGATCAACGCACCATGCAAACGCATGCCGCACCCCATACCTCCTCAAACCTGCTCTACAAGAATGCCCTGCTCGATCAGGCCAAGACCATCTTCTCCGGCATTATCGTGGTCGAACCCGATGCCCAGAAGACCGATGCTTATCAGAGCAACCGCAACTTGATGCTGAGTGACACGGCCGCGGCCGATTCCCTGCCCGGTCTCGAGATCGAGGCCAACGATGTGCGCTGCACCCACGGCGCCACCACTTCACGCATCGATGCGGATCAACTCTACTATTTGCTATCGCGCGGCATACCCCGCGCCCAGGCCAGCGAACTGCTCGTCTTCGGATTCTTTGAGGAAGTCCTCAACAAACTCGAGGATATGGAATTGCATGCCGCCCTCAGCCAGTTGATCCAAAAGAAATTCAAATCCTGACCGCCATGTCCGCCACCAAAGAACGCACTCTCTCCCGCGAAGTTGTCGGCACCCAAATCCCCTCGGGTGAAAAGCAACTCCTCGCGGCCGGCACCACCCTCTTCATCCACCAGACGCTCGGGGGCAGCTTCACGGTGCAGACCGACTTCGGCCTCTTCCGTATCGATGGCAAGGATGGCGACGCCATTGGCGAGGAAGCCGCTGATCACAGTGTCGGTTCCGCCGCGCTGGCCGATGGTTCGCCTGATCCCGAGACGGTGTGGACGCAATTGCGCAAGGTTTTCGATCCCGAAATCCCGGTCAACATTGTCGACCTCGGCTTGGTCTACTCGATGGACATCGAGAAGCAGGAGGAAGAAGGCTACAAGGTCAGTGTCGCGATGACCCTGACGGCACCCGGTTGCGGCATGGGTCCGGCCATCGCCGAGGATGCCAAAAGCAAGATTCTTCTTGTCCCCGGCGTCGACGCCGCCGATGTCACCATCACTTGGGAGCCACCCTGGAACCAGTCCATGATTTCCGAGGAAGGCAAAATGAAACTGGGATTGATCTGAGCGGGCAGTCTCCGTTGCCGGACAACTCGCATCGTCTTGCCGCCGCCTGATTCGTGGCGGGTGCCATGACCGGGGATTAAGCAGCTTGTGCCGGGTCGCAGCAATGCGGCTTGCGGGTTTAATCGAACAAGTTACTGGGTAGGACGTGCAAAAAAATAGACGCAAAACCATCAGCTTTGATCCCAAGGACCCCGCGTGGGGTAGAAAGCTGTGGGTCCGGCTCAAAACCTCGGACGGTTCCAAAATATTCATCATTTGGTCGCGGGTCTGGAAAGTCGCCGTCGTGCTTGCCCTCGCCGGCTGGCTGGGTCTCGCCGGAGCAGCTTGGGCGTTTGTCAAATACAAGCGCGGTATCACCGAGGCCAGTTATGTGGACATTGCGTTGTTCCCCCTGCGTCACCGTCACTATCGGGAAACTTTAAGCACGCATTATCAGGCACTCGCACAAAAACAATTGGAGGCGGGAGAATGGTCCAAGGCCCTGGTCAGCCTGCGCCTGGCCATCGCCAACAATGCCAAAAATCTGCCGGCCCGCCAACAACTGGCCGATATCTATCGCCAGATTCAGCGACCCGATTTCGCCATCGATCTGTTGGAGGCGGGCTTGAAGGAAGGAGCAACCGACATCTCCTATCTGCGCGATTTATTCAAATTGCTGCAATCGGCCAATCGTAATGAACGCATCATCACGCTGGGCTCCCAGTTTTTGCCGGCCACTCCGGATGCGGATCAGACCCACCAGGAAATTGTCTATCAAATTGTCAGGGCGGAACTCCGGCTCAAGCAAACCGAGAAAGCGAAACTACTCCTACAGGTATGGAAATTGGACAACACGCTGGATGGGCAATTGCTGCTGGCCGACCTTGAGAACGCCGACGGTTTTCCCGATCTGGCCGTAATGCGGCTGGAAAATCTGGCCCGCACTCACCCCAAAAGCGAGATGATCGGACTGCGCTTGGTTTCCCTTTACAAGGAGATGGACCGTTTGGCCGATGCCCGTCGGGTCGCCATCGAACGGATGATCAAGTTTCCCGGCAGCCCGGGGGCCCATGTAGATTTGATCAGCCTGTTGTATGACAGCGGGGACATGCCGGCCTTCGATCGCGAGGCCATGAGCTTTGTCACCCGTTTCGCCCGCGATAACCGAGCCTTGGTTCTGCTGGCCTCGGCCGCCATGCGGTTACATGAACCGTGGTTGGCCCGACTGGTGCGGGATAAGGCCCCGAAAAACGAGGCAGGCCACGTCTCGTCCGTGTTCCAAGTCATAGTCATGCACGCCGAGTGCCTGGCCGGTCACTACCAACTGGCCATCGATGAAAACCAAGTGCTCGCGGGATATCCCAATCTTTCACCCACGGATCAGGCTGCCGGTATCGTCATTCAGGCTTGGGCAAATTATGGCCTGGGCAAAACCACGGACGGCGAAACCGCCTTGAACCAATTCCTGACCCTGAGCACCAATGTGCTCAACCAGCACGGTGCTCTTTTGGCCCGGGAACTGGATCTGCTGGACAAAAAAGCCGAATCTCGTCGGGTGTTGCTGGCGTTGGTTGAGCGCAATCCGGGCAACCCCAACTACCTGACCAAGTTGGTGAACTATGATCTCGAATTGCAGCATTGGGAAGAAGTGACCAGCCGGCTGCCCAGCCTCCTGGCGCTCGACCCTCCGCCACTGGAGTTGCTCACCAAGATCTGGCAGTTGCAGGATGTGCTGCAACTCAACCCCGGGATCCGGCAGCGCCTTGGCAGCATGGTGCAATAATGATTGGCCTGCAGGCAAATATGCCTGAGCCCTTGCCAAATTGTCCCCAAGTGCCATTTTTGACGCCTATGCATTTTGCCAATCTCCAATCCGGTCTCAAGGAACCCCTGCCCCGGGCAGACGAGGATGATGATGACGAAGAGGATTCCCCCGAGCAAAAAGGGGCGGGTCAGGTCACTGCCCTGATCCAGAAAAAGTTTCTCGAGCAGAGAAAACTATTCCTTTGGGGCGCCGTCACCGATGCCACCGCCAAGGATATTACCGAGAAATTGCTTTATCTTGAAGTCAACGCCCCGGGCAAGGAAATCACTTTCTATATCAACACGCCCGGTGGCTCCATTACCGCAGGCATGGCTATTTACGATACCATGCAAATGCTCACATCCCCCATTACGGTGATCGTAACCGGCATGGCCGCCTCGATGGGATCGATTCTCCTCTGCGGCGCCAAAAAAGGCCGCCGCCTGCTCTATCCGCATTCCCGCGTGCTGATTCACCAACCATTGATTTCCGGCCGTTTCATCGGCCCGGCAACGGATATCAACATCCAGGCGCAGGAAATGGAAAAACTGCGCAGCGAATTGAATCAAATTCTTGCGACCGCCTCGGGCCAGCCTCTGGAACGGATCACGCGGGATACCGACCGTGATTTCTATCTCAACGCCAAGGAAGCCATCGAATACGGCTTGGCGGACAAAATCGTGGACAAGGTCTGATCCCGACCCTCCTTTGGCTCATCAATCAGGCGGACTCCGGTCCGCCTTATTTTTTGTCCACGGGAATCAACTGGGTCATTTCATGTTCCCAGGCAATCGCCCGGGCCAAATCATGCGCCTTGTTGGCCAGTTCGATCCCTTTCCGATACCATTCCAACCGCAGGTCGGAAGGCACTTCCTTGATTGCCAGCAAATTGGTATAAACCTCAAAGGCCTCCTTGGTCTTTCCGCACGCTGCCAGCAGATCCCCCGTTTGCCGCAACAGCACCCAGTCGTTGCTGGTCACCACTTTTAGATGCGGCGCAAACCCCACCGCCTCTGCCGCCGCCGCGTCGTCACCCCGGGCCTGCAACATTTCACCCAAGGCCAGACCCAAGGCCAGACTGGGTCGCACCTTCAATTCCTCCCGGGCCACGGTTTCGGCATCACGCGCGAATCCGACCGCCTGCAAACGCCGGATCTCCCGCAGGGCCACGTAGGGAGCAAGCCGCGGGGGCAGACGGTCACGGTGGGCCCATTGCTCAGCCAGACTGCGGTTGAACGGTTGGTAGAGCGGATCCCCTATCACGATATTTTGCCAACTTAGCACCGGCAGGGCGAAGTAGGCCGCATCACCCAGATTCAAGCCCCCAGCCAGGGCGTCCAGCAACATATGAGGAAAATGCATCAACTGCAGATACGGTTCGAAAACCGCTCCGGTGGTCACCGCCGCACCCCGCGCAATCAATGGCCCGCACCACCCGCTGCTGTCGGATCGCAGGGTGGCGGCGGATGAACTGTGGATGTGAATTGCGATCGCGCCCGGTGCAAAATGAAATCCGGGCAACGTGAACGGCCCGTTCAAATTTCCGGTATACCAGCCCAGATAGATGGCCGGGCTGTCAATTCTCACGCCGACCGGAAAGGTCCCCGACTCGCGGTTTACCTCGGGGTCGAAATGCATGAGCTCAAGCTGTTTGGTCGCCAATTCCATCCACTGATTGCCCTGCGCATGCGGTCCCTTGACATCCACATAGGCCCGGCCAATCAATCCGTTGGCCTCGGCCTCCAGTGTGCGGTTGATCAGCGCGATCACATCATCGACCGTCGGTCCGTCCAAACGGGCAACCTTCACAATGGTTTCCGCCAAAAGTTGCGAAGGGGCTTTGTTCCGGAAAAGGGGGTTCGGCACAAAGGCATTGATATTGTAATGGCCAAACGCCATCAGGCTCAGCTCTGAATCCACCGCCGAACGGTTGGTCTTGAATTCGTTGCGATCCGTCAGGCCGCTCACCTCAGTCAGCAGGGCCTGGTCATGATTGATCCGCAAGGGCACGCCCCGGCATGCCACCAGGTAGGAGATGCGGTGACCCGAACTGGCCATTTTGCGGCGGCCCACCTCGTCGAACAAACGCATGGGAATGGCATCCAGCCACTCCCGCTTGACCAACTCGTCCTGCAAGGGCTGCCAGATTCCCACCACAAATTCCCGCCAGGTGATGGTCTCCGCCAAGGGCATCGGCAGGGCAATAATGTTGGCTTCCGGCACCGCGCGACGGGCGGCATAATGCTGCGCAATGCGCATGGACCCCGGGTCATCGGCGTTGGCCAAAATGATCACCCGATCAGCCAACCCCACGCCCCAACCCGGCAGGGTCAGGAGGATCATCATGATCGCCATGGCTGAAAACTTTCGCACGGGGCCAGCTTGCCCAAACCCAGCGGTTTGACGAGGCCTCTTTCGCCCGCTTGCCAAATCTTTCCAAGTTTGCTTACACTCCGTCCGGCGATGGATTCCGCCTTCCCATCCGGGAAAATCCACCTGGTGGATAAACCGCCCCATGCCGGGGCTGATGACTCCTGTTAAATACCAAATAACAGACTGTTCATCACCATGATTTATCTCCTCATCGCATTCGGTGGCGCGATCGGCAGTGTTTCGCGCTTCTGGCTATCCGGACTGATTGGCAGCAGAATTGGCGAAACTTTTCCTTGGGGCACCCTCTGGGTCAATGTCACCGGTTGCATCATAATTGGTTTCATCGCCTCTTTGACCGGTCCGGAAGGCCGGATCTTCGCCAGCAGTGACAGCCGGCAATTTTTGATGACCGGCATATGTGGCGGTTACACGACTTTTTCCTCCTTCGGTCTGCAAACCTTGAACCTGGTGCGCGACGGTGACTGGCTGCGCGCCGCAGGCTATATTCTGGCTTCCGTGGTGCTGTGTCTGGTCGGCGTCTGGCTGGGTCACATTGGAGCCACCTACCTCAACCAAAGTCCCGGAGGCTGATATGCAATTGCCCACTGAATCTGTCCTGCTGCGTATTTTTCTGGGGGAATCTGACCGCCATGCCGGTCATCCACTCTACGAAAGCATCGTGCTCAAAGCCCGGGAGACCGGGCTTGCCGGGGCCACGGTCTTGCGGGGTGCCATGGGCTTCGGCCCCAGCAGTCGACTGCACACGACCAAAATCCTCCGACTATCCGAGGACCTCCCGCTGGTTATTGAAATCGTGGACACGGAGGCGAAAATCAACGCCTTCCTGTCCATCCTGGACAACATGATTGGCGACGGTCTCGTCACCCTTGAGAAAGTCCGCACCCTGCACTATCGCGGCTCTGCCCGGTCAGACTGACCGTCCCACCGAGCATGAACTGGATCCATTGGGCGCTTTTATCAGCTTTCTTTGCGGGCATCACCGCCGTGCTCGCCAAAGTGGGTGTGGCTGAGGTGAACTCCCATTTGGCCACCGCAATTCGCACGGCCGTTGTCCTGATCTTTACCTGGGCCATTGCCCTCACCGTTGTGCCGTGGACCGACCTGGGCGCGGTCAACCGTCGCACCTGGTTGTTTCTTGTGCTTTCGGGCGTCGCCACCGGGCTTTCCTGGCTGTGCTACTTTCGCGCCCTGCAATTGGGTGAGGCCTCACGTGTGGCTCCCGTGGACAAGTTGAGCGTGATCTTTGCCATCGTGCTGGCCGCAATATTCCTGCGGGAAAAACTCACGTGGCAGCATTTTGCCGGGGGCGCCCTCATCGTCACAGGTGCACTCCTGCTGACTTGGAAAGCTAAAGCCTAGCTGGAAGGTTCAGGGCTGGCTGTCCGCGGCGGATCGCTTGGCCAGCTGCCCGGCCAAATAACTGTCCTCCGTGGCGTTGCGCCAAGCGGTCAACCAAATCGCACTCAACATCTCTCCGCCTTTGAGCAGCTGGCCGGTGATGAATTCGCGACCTTCCGTGGTTTTGCCGATATTTTCGGCCTTGAATTTTCCCGCCTGCTCCAAGGCATACAACGGTTCCACCAAGTCGTTTTGCGCCGCAATATAATTCACCGTGGCTACAAAAACCGGGTTGCGACCGTCCGGTCGCATCGTGAGATCGAGGGGTTGAGTGGGAGTAACCCGCGGCAGCAATTGCGCCGTGTCGATTCCCGCCTTGGCAATAAAGCCCCCGTCAATCCATGAATGCAGCCCCGGCCATTTCGTATAGCCATGGGGATTATTGCCCACCCATCCGTTGTGGTGCACCGTGGTGTGCAGGGGTTGCGCTCCATCACCCACGTAGTGCCCCATGACGCCCATGAGGTAAATGACATTGGCCTGCGCGTTGGCGATTTCCTCCCGCGTGCCCGCTTGCTCGAAAGTCTTCAGATAGGAAAAAGCGGATTTCAATTTTCCGTAATACTCGGTGATGGCCCAGGGCAGCAAACCGGGCCATTCCCGCGTGTGGTCGGAATTCTTGGCCGGGTCGATGGCCGGAAAATTTTCCGGATGGGCTGCCCGACCGCTGGCAAACTGCGTGACAAACACATAACGCAAATCTGGCACCTGCAGTGGATCGATGCCCGCGTCCGGCAATTGTTCGATATCCAGATAATGGTCCAGACTGTTGTATTGCTTGATTGGCAGATCCGAATTGTTCCGCCAGCGATCCGGTTCCCCGGACAAAAAGGCGATGCGTTCAGCCTGGGCCGGAGTGCGCACAAACTGCGGAAAATCTGCGGGCAAAGCCGCCAGGGCAAGTTCGTTGACCATGCGATGACCCGTATAATCCCAAGCCCATAACGGTGCAGCCAGCGTGGTCACGAGGGCGAAGATAAAAGTGCAGCGGGTATTCATGTTGAAGAAAAAAGGGGAAGTTCCGTCACCTATTGTCCGCTGCGCTGCTTGCGCACACCAGCCAAAACCGTGCCGTAGGCCTGCACGCCGTTGGCTATCGCCTCGGCTATTTTCTGCCGGTAGGCCGGCGTGGCGATCTTGCGCGCTTCCGTGTCGTTGGACAAAAATCCACTCTCGATCAGGATCGCGGGACAATCCACCAACCGCAGCACCGCCCACCGTGCGCGTTTTAATCCCCGGTCCGGGATGTGCAGTTCCTCCACCATGCGCCGGTGCACCTGATATCCCAGTTGGATGTTCCAATGATCATTGGTATTGCCCGGATTCCTTTCATTGGCTCCCCGGTCATCATCACGTTCGGCATCGGCCGTCGAATACTGCGTCCGGGGAGTCAGGCTGTAGACTTCAACCCCGGATACCCGATTGGCATCATGGGCGACGGCATTGAAGTGCAGGCTGATGAACAAATCCGCCTCGGCCTTTTTCGTGATCGTGGCACGGGCGAGCAGATCGGAGGCCTTGTCTGAACCCAGGTTGATGTCCGCGGACCGGGTCAGGATTACCCGGTAGCCCATGCTTTCGAGCACCTTTTGCAGGCGCACGGCCGTGTCGAGGGTAAGCGATTTTTCATTCACCCCGAGTTTGCGATTCTCCTTGCCGGGATCCCGCCCGCCATGCCCCGCGTCCAGGACGATTGTTTTGAGGGCCGGAACCCGGGTTTCATTTTCACCGGGCAAAAGCAGGGGACTGAATAGTTTCTCGGCATCGAGCCGGCTGATGCGGAGCGCTCCTTTGTAAAACCTGGCCGGATCACCCAAGAACACGCGAAGCCCGTTGATTGCGCTTTCCCGGCTATCGGCTTCCAACTCCAAGGTTGTCCAGACACTGGAAAGTTTCAACTTGTGCCCCGCATTGCCCATTGCGGGCTTCAGACCGTAACGGGCTCCAAAATAGGCGGCATCCACGTAGTCGGCGCCCGCCAATCGCACCGACTTGGCCGGGTCGATGGCTGCAACCAGTGCCACGGGAAAGAACCATATCCCCAGCAGACTGGCAATCAAGCCCCACTGCCGGGTTGCCCTACGTCCATGGAAGCGCACCACACTTATCCTCAGGACTCCGCTTCGTGAGAACCCGCTCCCGATTCATCCGTCGCATGCTCGTCTTCATCGGATTCCACCGGTTTGGTGTCCGCTTCAAGATGGTATTTCGGTTTTCGCTTGTTGGCCGGGAGCGCCGTCAACATGACGTTAATATTTCGCCCGATCAATTTGGGCTCCGCGTCGGCATGACCCATGCCGGCCAGATCCGCAATCGCCCGGTTCATGACATCAAAGCCGAGTTCCGTCCGGGCCATTTCGCGGCCGCGGAATTTCAAGCGCATCTTGACCTTGCTGCCGTGGGAAAGAAATTCCTCCGCCCGGCGCATTTTCGTGACAAAGTCGTGCTCCTCGATGCGGGGCGTGAATTCGATTTCCTTGATCTTGCTCGCCGTGGCCTTGGCATTGGAGCTCTTCTTGGACTCCTCATAGACGTATTTGCCAAAATCCATGATGCGGCAAACCGGTGGTTTCGCATTCGGTGCGACCTCCACCAATTCCAGGCCCACTTCAAGGGCCAGACCGATGGCGGTGGACGTGGCCATGATCCCGAGTTGCTTGCCTTCAGGGGAAATCACCCGGACTTCCGTGACGCGGATACGGTGGTTCCGTCGAATGTTCGCAAACGGATTGTTGTTGCGACGATAATAATTACCGGAGCGGTTGCCGCCGGATGAGGGAAACGAATTGGCCATCAAATAAGATTAATACGGTAAATCAGGACGTCGGTGGTTCTCAGGGTTCGGCGCTGCATTGACAACACCTATTTAGTGAAACGATCCATCCCGTGATCAGACACTGAAACTTTCCCCACAGGAACAACTGGCTTTGGCATTGGGATTGGAGAATTTAAAACCACCAGCAATTAGCTGTTTTGAATAGTCCAATTGCGTGCCCCGCAGGTAAAGTGCGGTTTTGCCATCCACCAAGACCGATACTCCGGCCGAGCGCACCAGAATATCACCCCGCCTGGGCTCCGCCGTAAACCGCAGCTTGTAGCTGAGTCCATTGCAACCTCCACCGGTGATGGCGATACGAAGAAAATCACCCTGCAACTCACGGGCAATGAGTCCCAGCACCTTTTCCCCGGCCGCTGCGGTGAGCCGCACCAGACTTTCATTACCCTCGCGCACGCCGACAGGCCCAGCATTCGCCGGGGTATTGGGTGGTAATTCAGTCGTGGAACCAGTCATGAGCCTCCACTATTGCAGGCTTCGCGCCCGAATCAAGCGCTGGGCCATAATCACCGCGTTGGCGAAACTTTGTCCAGACGCCTCGCCCTGGCCCGCCAGGCCAAATGCCGTGCCATGGTCCGGGCTGGTTCGGACAAACGGCAAACCGAGCGTGACGTTAACCGCCGTGTCGAAATCCACAGCCTTGAGCGGTGCCAAACCCTGGTCGTGGTAAAGGGCCACCACCACATCAAATTCCCCCCGCAAATGGCGGGAAAACAGGGTATCACCCGGCAGACAAATCGACAACCCGGGATACTCAGCCTGCAGTTTCACCAGCGTGGGATTGATGAAATCCTGTTCTTCCGCGCCGATCAGGCCTCCTTCTCCCGCGTGGGGATTAAGGCCACACACACCGATTCTGGGGACAAACGAGCCGTGCCCGTTGGTGGAGCAAACCCGCGCCAGCAGATCGGCCCCGGCAATCGTGTGGTGAAGCATCTGCGGTCCGAGTAACTGCGGCACCTCGTTGAGAGGCACATGCCAGGTTGCCAACACCACTTTCATGCGTCCCCCGCAAAATGCCATGACGGGATCCCCTCCCCAGCGGGCGGCAAAAAATTCTGTTTGGCCGGGGAAAGCGTAGCCTATTTTGGCCAATTCCGCCTTGCTGTCGGGACCCGTGACCACGCCGGAAAACTCGAGTTGGCGGCACCCTGTCGCCGCCCGTTCCATGGCCGCCAACGCCACCAGCGCACCCTCGCCATTGGGTTGTCCGGCCGTCGGGGCAAATTCATCAAGTCCCACGGGGATTTTCTCAACTTCGGACGGCAATTCATCGAGCCATTTCGGCGGTCCAATGACGACCACTTTCGATGTCTCTTGGGGGTTGGCCTTCAGCCATGCTGCAATGATTTCCGGGCCGACCCCGGCCGGGTCACCACAGGTAATCGCCAGCTTACTCATGATTATCGCCTCCGGTTTCTTTCTGCCGCCGGGCCCGCGCGAAACCCCGTTTGCCCTCGGCAAAAAATTCGAGAAATCGGCGGGCTTCCCCTGTCACCAGTTCACCTTTCAGCAGCAGGTCGGCCGCCACCGTCCGAATATTACCCGGCGTGAAAAACACGTCTTGAAAAGCCCGCTTTAATTCTGCCATCGCCATCCGGCTGAAACCCCGGCGTTTCAACCCCACGGCATTGAAGGCGATGATCGCATCGCGTTCAGCGACCATGACAAAGTGTGGCACATCACGCGTGATCGATGCATGCCCTGCGACCATCACACTTTCTCCAATCCGACAAAATTGGTGCACGGCGGATCCCCCCCCCATGAAAGTATGCGGCCCGATGGTCACATGACCGGCCAGTAGTGCGGCATTGGCCAGCACGGCATTGTCGCCCACGGAGCAGTCGTGGGCCACGTGACTTGTGGCCATCAGGAAACAATTCTCGCCGATCGTGGTGGCTTGCCCGGCGTGGATGGACCGGTTGACCGTCACATGTTCGCGGATGACCGTCCCGCTGCCGATGCGCACTGCGGTCGCCAGGGCGCGGTCAAATTTCAGGTATTGGGGATCGCCGCCGATCACACTGAAGGGATGCACCACCACCCGGTCGCCCAATATACAATGTCGCGTGATCACCGCATAAGGCATGATTTCACAGTCGACGCCCAATACTGCTCCGGGCTCAACGACCGCGGTGGGATGAATGCTGGTCGGCATGTTTCAGTTGCGCGTCCGTTTCGTGCCGGTCGGCCGGTCGGGAAACATGTCGAGCTGGGCATCTTTCAATAAATCGTAGTTCTTCAGGATGCGGATGACCTGCAGGGTGTCACTTTTGCGATAACTGCGGTTCACCTCCACCTTTTCGATCAGATCCAGCAGCATGGAACGAAAGGAGATTATCCCGTCAACCCCGTGCTCCTTGAGCACTTCCACGCTTTGCGAGCGAAATGGTTCGGCCGTGGGCAGTCCGGGCAACACCAGGATCTTCGACAGGTCTGCCCCGGTGTCTTCCTTGGCTTCGGCAGGGAAAAAACGCTTCGCTTCCTTGAGCACATTTTCCTCCAGAAACCGGAAAATCTCCGGACTGCTTTTCAACATGCCGGGCGAAAACACATCCGTATGCCATGGCTTGACCGCGACAACGGCGCGGTTGATGAACTGCAGCTCGCTGGAGAACAGGAAGAAATCCGGTTTCTTGGTCCCTTTGCGCCAGGCCGGATTGTAAACCAGCAAGTCAATCTCCTCCTCGCTGGTCTTGCGCCGCGCCTGCACCTGGTATTTGCGCATTTGGCGCACCAGAAATCCATTCTGTTCAAAATACTCGCGCACAATGCCTTCGTCGATGGCTGCCATGTAGAGACGATTTAGCGCTATTATCGGGAGGATGTCACTTCAATCCATGGCCCCCACTTCACGGAAACTGGCCGCAATCCGGGCTGGATCCACGCCATTTTGAGTCACGGCCTCACCGACCGACTTCAAAACCACGAACCGGGGCATGCCGGAGCGCACCTTTTTATCCCGGGTCATGGCCTGCAACACGTCTTCCAAACCCAGGGGTTCACGCAGTCTTACGGGGAGCGCATGAGCTGTGATCACGGCCTCGATTCGCGTGACATCTTCAACTTTTATGTGACCAAGTTTCTGGGAAAGTCGCGCCGCCGCCGCCAGGCCGATGGCAACCGCCTCGCCGTGCAGATAAATCCCGTAACCTGCAACCTGCTCGATGGCGTGGCCAAAGGTATGGCCGAGGTTGAGCAAGGCGCGACCGCCATCAGGCGCAGTTTCGCGCTCATCCGCTTCCACAATCCGGGCCTTGATTTCACAACAGCGGCAGATCACGGTGCTCAATTCAGGACTCTGCACGGTCAAAGGGGACTTTTCCAATTGAGCAAAAAGCGCGGCGTCACCCAGCAGGCCGTATTTGATTACTTCTGCCATGCCCGCAGCAAACTCGCGCCCCGGCAGGGTCTGCAACAAGGCGGTGGCCACAAAAACCCCGCGGGGTTGGTGAAAAGCCCCAACCAGATTTTTGCCCGCAGCGATGTTAATTCCCGTTTTGCCGCCCACCGAACTGTCCACCATCGCGAGCAGGGTCGTTGGCACCTGATAAAAATCGATGCCGCGCAAATAAGCCGCCGCCGCAAACCCGCCCAAGTCACCAATTACACCTCCTCCCACCACGATCAAGGCGCCGCTCCGGTCCACCTTTTGCGTGGCCAAGAAATCAAGCACCTGACCCAATATCGTCAGGGATTTTGAAGTTTCGCCCGCCTCGACCACCAGGCGGGGACAATCCCCGCAGGCCGCACTTAAAAATGCATCCTGCTTGGTCCCCAAATTGACATCGGTCAGGACGATTACCTTGCAGCCGGTGGCATGTAATTTGTCCACCGCACTACGTATCTCCATCTCCAAGGATTCGCCAAAGTGGATGAGATAACTGCGCTCCTCAAGACGGACATTAAGTGTTTCGACCATCGGCAAATGTAAATCGAGACTCAAACAAAGCGTCAAACCATAGCGAAACACGAATTTAAATAGATACTGAGTATTAATCTCATTTAACTATTGACTTGAGACCGCATCTCATCTTGGTAGGCCCCGTGACCTTAAAATCTTCGATCAACAATTCCGCCTTCACCTCCAAATATGCGCTTTGCCTCGCCCTGATGGCCGTGGGATTTATCGCCCCATGTGCTCAGGCCGATGAAAACAACTTCGGTTATGCCTACGGCAGTGAGACGCTGCCCAAAGGGCATTCCGAGATCTATCAGTGGATAACCTACCGCACAGGCAAAGCAGGTGGCAACTACCGCGCAGTTGATTATCAAACCGAATTTGAGCACGGCTTTACCGATCAATTTCAAGCCTCGATTTATCTCAATGCCATCAGTCACAAGGTCGAAAATGTGCCCGGCTTCACCAATCGGAACCAATTTGCCTTCAATGGGGCACAAGTTGCGTTCAAATACAGCCTGCTTAGCCCCTACAAGGATGACTATGGCTTGGCGTTTTACGTCGAACCTGGCTACAAGCGCTATAGTCGGAAGAGTGGCAAACGGGAGGACATCTATTTCCTCGAGGGCAAACTCCTGCATCAGAAAAACTACCGAGGTGGAGCGGTAACTTGGGTAAACAATCTCACCGTGGAACTCGAAAGGGAGCATGACATCCCCGGCGACTCTTGGGGCACGGAACTCGAACTCAAATACAGCACGGGCATCAGTTATCGCATCGCCCCGGCATGGCATCTTGGGGTCGAAGCTCTCGTCACATCCGCATTCGAGGCGGCAAAGCTGACCGAACTGGGTGAATACGCCGTCTTCGTCGGTCCCAATATCCATTATGGGGCCCAACGTTGGTGGTTTACTCTCACCTTGCTGCCCCAACTCTCCGGCTGGCCGAGCAACTCCGGTGAACGCAATCTCAACAATTTCGAGAAAATCGAAACCCGCCTCAAGGTCGGACTTAATTTTTGAGCCGTTGCCCTGCAATCATGTCCTCCCCTCACCGACTGCTTTACCTGACCCTGCCACTGGCTGTCATCGGCAGCACCTCGGGATATGCAGTCACCTATCTGACCCCGACGGAGGCGCAGGAGGCATTGTGGCCGGGAATTAAACTGGAAGCGGTAAAAATCAGTCTCACCCGCGAACAGCGACGGAGCATTCAAACCACCGCTGGAACTCCGGTAAGCGCCCCTGCATTCACCGCCTGGCGCACCGCGGAAGGGGGGTGGTTTCTCATCGACCAAGTGCTCGGCAAGCATGAGTTCATCACTTATGCCGTCGCCCTGACGCCTGCGGGGGCCGTTGCCGGTCTCGAAATACTCGATTACCGTGAAACCTACGGTGGAGAGGTGCGGAACGAAAAGTGGCGTGCCCAATTTGACGGCAAAACTTCGTCCGCCCCACTCAAACTCGATCAAGACATCAAGAACATCACCGGTGCCACCCTATCCTGTCGGCACGTCACTGATGGAGTCAAACGCCTGCTCGCCACTTATGACCACGTGCTCAAGCACCACTGATCTGCGACGCGCCCGCCCCTTGCTCGGCACCCTGGTCGAAATCACCTTGCCCGCCTCGCCCCATGCCCGGACTGCAATGGAGCACGCCTTTGGGGTCATCGCCCGAGTGCAGACCCTGATGAGCGCGCACGACCAGGCGAGTGATTTGGGTCGAATCTCCGCTGCCCGTGTCGGCATCGGCGTGAGCTTGGATCGTTGGACATGGCGGGTGCTGGCTGCGGCTCAACATTTCGCGGCGATATCGGATGGGGCCTTTGACGCCGTCGCCACGGCGAGCCAAGGCAACGCCAACTGGCGCGATCTTGAGCTATTGCCCGACCGCCGAACGGTGCGATGCCGCCGTGGGCTCCGTTTGGATTTGGGCGGCATTGCCAAAGGCTTTGCCGTCGATCAGGCAGTGCGCGTGTTGCGCCGGGCAGGTTTGACCTGGGGGCTGGTAAACGCGGGCGGTGACCTGCGTGCCTTCGGCAGGCGTTCATGGCCGATTAGTGTGCGCCATCCGGTGCAACCTGGCGCACTCTTGCCCTTCGGTCAGATTCAAAATGCGGCCTGTGCCACCTCGGCTCCCTACTTTTCCCGGCAAACATTGGAGAATCATGTCATCAGTGATTTACGCAATCCTTTGCAAGGTGGCTTCATTACCGCCACCATCAGTGTCACGGTATCCGCCCCCACTACGATCGTCGCGGATGCGCTGACCAAAATTATGCTGATCGCACCGACCAACCATGAGATTCTGCTAAAGTCCCACCGGGCTCACGCTTGGTTCCATCAACCGAATCAGGAGTTCCGCCATGCCAGTTGATCATTTGCAACTGGGTCCCAGGCTGAAGTTCTGGACCTATGGCACCCTGGGACTTCTCTTTTTGTCAGGCGTCTTTTGGTGGACGCTCCAACGTTGGGGCATGATTGAATCTGAATTTGGACTGGCAGCCCATCCCCTTGCTCCTTGGGTGCTGCGCCTGCATGGCCTGGCTGCGATGGTGTTTCTCGTGGTGCTGGGGATACTGTTGCCCTTGCACGTCAGTCGTAGCTGGCGCGTGGCTAAAAATAGATTTTCCGGCGCGGGCATGCTCCTTTTTCTGTTCATCCTGGGCATATCCGGCTGGCTGCTTTATTATGCTGGCGGTGAAACATTCAGGACAATTGTCGCCATGATTCATACCTGGATTGGTGTCGCCCTGCCCCTGGTCATTGTTGTCCATATTCTGTTGGGGCGTCGCTCGAGGATCTAGGCCCGTTTCCTGATCCCAACGCGAATGTGTCCCCCCAGATAACCCGATCGGATCGGGAGCGCCAATCCGGGCCAATGTCCTGGGGATGGGACGAATGCATGACGGGGGAATGATGTTCCCGCCACAATCATCTTCACCTTTTCGCGTCATCACGCTTGATGACCTGTTGCACCGATGACTTTCCGAAAGACATTATTCTGGCTTCATCTCTCCGCGGGAGTCGTGGCCGGTTTGTCCATCTTTATCATGTGTTTCACTGGCATGGTGCTCGCATTTGAGCAGCAACTCATCGCATTTGCGGAAAGTGATATCCGCCGAGTGGAATCAGCGGGATCACCCATCCGACTTTCGCTGGCCGAACTGCAAGAGCGCGTAACGACCGACCATCCAATGTCCCGACCAACCGGCATTGTCGTATCTTCGGATCCGGCTGCGGCGGTTGTTTTCCAATTGGGGCGCATTGAGGCATTCTTTGCCAACCCCTACACCGGGGAAATCCGGATTCTCGCCAGCACACGCACCCACGATTTCATGCAGAGCATGAAAAATTGGCATCGCTGGCTGGCGCTCGGCGGCGACAACCGACCCATCGGCAAGGCGATTAACGGGGTGTGCAATTGCGCCTTATTCCTGTTGACTGTGACGGGACTCTATCTTTGGTGGCCGCGCAAATGGCGCACCAAGGGGCTCCGGCGTTCAGTGTGGTTTGTGCTCCGACCGGCCGACGGCAAGGCCCGTGATTGGAACTGGCACAATGTGATAGGCTTGTGGTCAGCACCGATACTCATCGTGCTCACGCTGACCGCGTTGCCGATTTCCTATCGCTGGGCGAGCAATCTGGTCTATGTCGTGGTGGGTGAGAAACCACCGGTTCGCAACGGACCACCCGGTGCCACCACACCGGCTGTCAACTTCCCGACTCCACTCGCAGGCACCCGACCCCTTGGTCTCGATGCCATCCTCGCTTCCGCCCAGGACGAATCACCTGAGTGGGAACAAATCACCCTGATACTGGGTGGTAACCGCAATTCACGCCAAACGGAGCCAGAGCCCCCGCAAGGTCCCCGAGCAGTCACCGTAACCGTCAAAACATCGGGCTCATGGCCACGGACAGCAACCACCACGCTGCAGTTCAACCCTTATACGGCTGAGATCCTGCAACGGGAAAGTTTCAACGATCTGAGCCCCGGCCACCGTCTCCGCACTTGGACGCGTTTTCTTCATACTGGCGAGGCCTTGGGCTGGGTTGGTCAATTGCTTACCGGACTCGCCTCACTCGGGGGCTGTTTTCTCGGATACACCGGTTTTGCTTTGGTTTGGCGACGTTTTTGCCGGTGGCGCAAATCGCCAACCGCATAGTTTGCCCCCAACCCGGGTTGCACACCCGGGTCGCATCAAAAGGGCGCGGTGGCACTCTTCGACGGGTTGTGTGATTTCAATTATGACTTCCCTTCTGCGCACCCCCGGACAATTTTGCAGCACCCGTATCCATTCCATGAAATCTCGCAAAGCCCACTTTCCCCGGATCAAGCCCATCGCCTATGAGGGCCCCTCCTCGACCAATCCCCTTGCGTTCAAGCACTACAATCCCGACGAGGTCATCGACGGCCGGACCCTGGCCGACCACATGCGGTTTTCGATTGCCTATTGGCATTCCTTCCGCGGCACCGGCACGGATCCCTTCGGACCCGGCACCATCGTGCGCCCATGGGAAAAGGGCAAGGACGCGCTCTCCGTGGCCAAGGCCCGCATGGACGCGGCCTTCGAATTTTTTCAAAAGATCCGTGCCCCGTTCTGGTGCTTTCACGACCGGGACATCGCCCCAGAGGGCCGCAGTCTTGCGGAATCCAACCGCAATCTCGCCAAACTGGTCGCCCACGCCAGGCAATTGCAGCAAAGCACCGGCGTGAAACTTCTCTGGGGCACCGCGAATCTTTTCAGCAACCCGCGCTACATGTGCGGGGCCGCGACCAATCCCGACGCCCACGTCTTTGCCTATGCCGCGGCACAGGTGAAGAGCGCCCTCGATGCGACCAAGGAACTTGGGGGTGAGAATTATGTGTTCTGGGGTGGCCGGGAGGGTTACGAGACGCTCCTTAACACCAACTTGAAGCGCGAACAGGATCACCTCGCTGCGTTTCTGCACCTGGCGGTCAACTACGCCAAGTCGATCGGTTTCAAGGGGCAGTTCCTCATCGAACCCAAGCCCAAGGAACCCACCAAGCATCAATACGACTTCGACGTCGCCAGTGGCATCGCCTTCCTGCGCACCTACGGTCTGGAAAAGCATTTCAAGTTCAACATCGAGACCAACCACGCCACCCTGGCCGGGCATACCTTCACCCATGAAATCGAGGTGGCCGCTGCCCAGGGCATGCTCGGTTCCATTGACGCCAACTCCGGTGACATGCTCTTGGGCTGGGACACCGACCAGTTCAACACCGATGTCAAGGAACTGACTCTCGCGATGCTTTCCATCCTGCGGGCCGGTGGCCTCGGCCGTGGCGGCTTCAATTTTGACGCCAAATTGCGTCGGCCCTCGACCGATCTCGAGGATCTCTTCCATGCCCACATTGGCGGCATGGATGCCTATGCCCTCGCCTTCAAATTGGCCCGCCGGATCCGGGCCGATGGCAAACTGGAGCAATTTCTGGCATATCGCTATGCCAGTTATGATGCAGGCTTCGGCCGGGACATCGAAAACGGCAAGGCCAGCTTCCGGTCCCTCGAGAAACTCGTTCTCGCCAAGCTTGGGGAGCCCAAACTGCGCTCGGGCAAACAGGAATTCCTCGAAAACCTCCTCAACTCCTATCTGCACGGTTGAACTGGCAGTTAATTTCCCAATCCGGGGGATTATCCCGCAAAGCCGCTCGCAAGGGCGGTTTTTTTGTGACTTTTTTGGCTTCGCCGCGTCACAATGGTATTCCATGCGCACGTTCCTAGTCCTCCTCATTTTCCCGCTGCTGACGGCTTGCTCGTCCATGACCTCCCGTCGCAACCCCGCAGTGGACATCACCCAGTATAAGCGCTTCTATGTCGAACAGCGCCTCAACGACAATAATTCCACGGCCGCGCTCATTGCCGCCGATCTCCGCGCCCGGGGTTATGTGGCCGGCCATGGCCCACTTACCATGATGCCTGATGATGCCCAAGTGCTGGTCACCTATGATGCCCGTTGGACTTGGGATTTCAGATCCTATCTGATCGATCTGAATATCACGGCAGCCCTGCCCCACAGCAACAAGATGATTGCCACCGGCAGCTATCATCAGCCCGGAATCAGACCCAAAGATGCGACCAAAATGATCCACATTTTGTTGAATGGTTTTTTCAAGTGATTGCGGCGGACGCATAGATAACATGCGGCAGCTTGTCTGCGATTTTGCCTAAAGCATTATGCTGCCACCAGTAAAATGAGATCACACGAACTCCTGCTTCAGCATCGCGTCAGTTGGAGGAGCAAAAAGAATTCGAGGTCCGCTATCGTTGGATTGATGTCAGAAAACCGGCTTCCTACTGGATCGCCTGCTCCAACCCGCAGAAAGCCGGCTGTGCAACCCGGTCGCGACTTCGCCCGGCTGGTCGCAACTTAATTTGAATGATTGGCGGGCCGGTTTCATGCCCGTTCGTAGGTTGGCCCTTCCAACACTCGTGCCAATCAAACTGTAAGATTTCATCGTGATTGAGTCGGCGTTGCTCTGGCGATTTCAAGGACACATGTTGCCCGCCCCTGGCACACGCCGGTTATCCACCATTTGGCTGCGACGCAGCCTCGTGGCAGTCGTAGCCACCTGCTGCATGATCGCGCAATCCCTGCTTGCCAATACCGACGATCCTGATCCCTGGCAGGCTGCCGGGCGGCTTGATTACACCACTGCTTCCAATCGGTTGGCCCAGTTAATTAAGCAGCACCCGGAGGACAACCGCGTTGCCTGCGCCTATGCGGCGAGTCTGCTCGTGCGGGAACCCGTTACTCAAGTCCAAGTCGAGCAGAGTCGGCATATATTGGCGTCCGTCCTCGCCCGCACCCACGCTCAGGAATCAACTTATCGCCCCCTGGCAATTTATCTTCTGGCCCGGATAGCCCACGACCATGCGGATCCACCGGACTTCGGTGTGGCCCAAAGTTGCTACGAGCAACTGCGTCGCGAATATCCGCAGCACCCCCTTGCCGATGAGGCCGCCGTGCACCTCGGCGTTATGCGTGCCTTTTCCCCTTCGACGGTTCACTCGCCCGCAGCGGTCGCAATACTTGAACAGTTGCTGCAAAGTGTATCCACCGCCTCCGCTCGCCGTGAACTTCATCACCTTCTGGCTTATCTCCACTGGCACTTGCGGCATGATGTCGCAGCGGCCCTGCCCCACTACATCGCGTGCCGCGAAATCGGTTTCGAAACTCCCTATCGCGACAGTGAAATCGACCTCACCATCGCCGGACTCGCGGAGGAACTGGGCCAGGACGATGTGGCCGCACGGCATTACCTCGCCTTCGCCGGAACCAATCCCACGGATGCCCGCACCCAAACCGCCCGGCAACTCGCACACGAGGCACAATTGCGGGTAGGAGTCGGAAAATGACAGCACCCAAGCTTGGACAACGTCTCGCGGTTTTCATCCTCATCGGGGTCTTTGCCGGTTCGACCTGGCAGGTTTTCCGGCGACACGAAAGATCAAGCAGTCCCCATGTAATTGAGATCCAATTGGGTCATTGGTTGCTTCACACCGGCATGCGCGAGGCATTCGACGCCGCCATCGCCGGCTATCAGGCCATCCACCCCAACGTGCGCATCACCCAGATCCCGGTGCCCGTGAAATCCTACGCCGCCTGGACCCGCACCCAACTCGTCGGCGAAACCGCACCGGATCTCACCGGTATGCTGACCCTGAACGAGGAATTGATCAGTCGCTATTACCTCCCGCTATCCCCCTACCTCGATCAACCGAACCCCTACAACGCCGGCAGTAATCTCGAATCCGTGCCATGGCGTGACACCTTCATCGACGGACTCTCTGCAATGCGCAATCTCACGCCCACTTCAGGCGAGATCTGCGGAGTCACCCTCCAACTCAATTCCCTGCGCCTATTCTACAACAAGGATTTGCTGCACGAAATCACCGGTGTGGACACGCCTCCGGCCAATTTTTCCGAACTGATGAAAATCGGTCGCCAAGTTGCCGCCTACAACCAGAGGACCGGCCAGCGTCTTGTCACGATTGCCGGTTGCGGGCCCTACGCGCGGCAGTTGTTCAATCTGCTCCTGCCGTCGCAGACCCAAAAACTCACCTTGGAACTCAGCCCTTCTCGCAACCTCCGGGTGACTTCGCTTGAACTCGCCGCCCTCATCCTCGAGGGCAAAGTGGACTATGACACGCCCGAGTTTCGCAACAGTCTCAATCTCATGCGTGACGTCTCGACCCTGCTGACGCCAGGATATATGCAGGTTCAGCGCGACGAGGCCATCTCTGCCTACCTGCAACAAAATGCCCTGATGTTTTTCGCCGGTAGTTGGGATTATGCGATCCTTGCGGCAGACGGCCAGTTCACCACCGGCATGACCCCATTGCCCCTGCCTTCGCCGGATGACCCCGTTTACGGCCGGTATGTGCTCGGTCCCGTTTCCGAGGCAGCGGGTTATCCCGAGGCTATGCTCGGAATCATCCGACACAGCAGTCACCCGGAGGTGGCATTGGATTTTCTTCGCTACCTCACGAGCCGCAAAGTCGCGGCCGATTTTTCCCGGATCAGTCACCGCATTTCCTCCATTATCGGCACACTGCCGCCACCGGATGCCGGGCAACTTGGTCCCCGACTGCAGGGTGGAATCAACGGTTTCACGGTCGACTTCGGATGGTTTGGCGCCGATCTCACCTCCAATTTTTTCCAGCGCCACATCCACACCGCCACCGGACCTCATGCGGATGTCCCAGCATTTGCCCGCTTGCTGAACACGGAAATCCCCGGTTATCTTCGGCAGGATATCGCCCGGCAGCTCACTCGGGTGAAGCGCGACATCCAACGCTTGGACGCCACCATCGCTTTCCAACTGACCCTGCCCGCGGATGCCCCGGTCCGGTCCAGTTGGACGCGTCACCTGGAAACCCAGCATTTGCGCCAAGTGGATATCCTCTCTTACAGTCGCTATGTGGAACCCTAGGCCCCCGCAGAACCGAGAATTTTCCGGAGCGCATGGTGCGCCACGGCCATTTCATCCGGTGTGCCGATCGAGATCCGGCACCAATCCAACAGCGGCGGGAAAGGTCGGGCCACGACCACATGCTCCGCCCTCATTTTGGCCTGAAATGACTCAATCGGCAGGCCGGTTTGAAAGAATACGAAATTACCCTGCGGTTCGGCATACCGGCAGTTCAGTTCGCGTAGCACCGTCAAAAGCGCATCGCGCCCCAGTTTGATCTTAAGCCGGGTCGTCTCCACGTAGGTTTCGTCCTCAAGACTCGCTTGCGCGGCCACGACCCCGAGCAGATTGATGCTGCCGGTCATGAGCGCACGCACAGCTTTGGCCAACTCCGGTTGCATGACGCCATAACCAAGGCGTTGCCCGGCCAGTCCATAAATTTTGGAAAAGGTCCGGGAAACCGTCACGTTGTGACCGTCGCGCACCAAACCCCCCATCGTGTTGGCGGCAAAGTCGTCGGAACACTCCAGGTAGGCTTCGTCGATGAAAACCGGCACTTTTTTCGACACTTCGATGGCAAAGGACCGTAACTTGGCCGGATTGACAATGGTCCCGGTGGGATTGTTCGGATTGCACAGATACACACACTGGGTGTCAGGCGTGATGGCCGCAGCCATGGCCTCCAAATCGTGCTCCAGCCGTTCATTGAGCGGCACCCGAATTCCCTGCGAACCCTGTCGCTGCATGGCCCCGGCCAATTGCATGTAACCGGGTGCAGCCGATATCACCGTGCCCTTGGCCCCGGCTTTCAGGGCGCCATAGGTTTCCAGGAGTTCACCGGAACCAACCCCAAGCACGATATGATCAACCGACACCCCTTCTTGTTCTGCGATGGTGCGAATTAAACCCGGCACCCGGCTGAAGGGATAACGATGGGTCAATGCCGCCTGCTCGTGCATGGCCCGGATGGCTGCATTTGAGGGGCCCAGGGGATTTTCATTGAGGGATAATTGCACCGGACCTGCGGAAGCTGCTGCGGGTATAACCTCCGGAGTAGGTGCGGCATTGGCCTTGAGTCGTGACGTCAGGGTCAGACCAGCCAAAGCCGCTCCAGTTGACCTGAGCCATTGGCGACGACTGAATGCAGCATGGGACTTCATGGTGGTTGGTATTCGAACCGGTTACTTTTTTGCCGGTGGACTCGGGTTGCCGGTATCGAGCACAAACTTCCAATTCCCATCGGGCTGTCGTTTCCAAATACTCACGTAATGTCCCTTGCCCACGCGCTCCTTTCCGTCCGCCCCCGGAGCCCGATATTCGTATGTGCCCCAAGTGTAGCCAAGCTCACCCGAGGCAGCGACATCCGCCGCTACCGGCTTCCAGGACAATATCGCCCGTGGGTCCGCGCCCTCAAATCGCAGTTTCACCGCCTCGGCACCTCGGTGCTCCTGCGGATCAATATCGAAAAACACGGCGTCAGGTGCCGCGAATTGCGCGAAGGCCGCGGGTATGCCTGCCGTGCGGGCAAGTTCACAAAATGCGGTCTCGGTCTGGACTAGCTCGGCCCGGAGGGTCGCGGAATCAGTTGCCATGGCCGACAACGTGCCAAAGACAAGGCAAGGGAACAAGCGGAAGAACAGTTGCATGGGTAATGGGGGTTGCACCGAGCGATAGCTGCAGGTGTCCGCAGGGTCGAAAACAGAGCTTGGACCAGACCAAATCCAAAAAATCGTTTCTACCCTCCCTGATCCGGTGCTATTTCTGCGGATAATCTTCGAGTGTGCGCAATTCCTGCAGGCGTTGGGCTTCACTGTCCAGTTGACTGGCCGATAATCGGTCAAACTTGGAATGGGGTCCCTGCACGGTGGAAAAGTAGAGACCCGCCAACACGGAATCACGCTGTCGCACGGTATCGAGGCCGATGCGGGCCAGCCGGGTCAATTCCCCGGGAACCGCTTCGTCATACAAGGGCTGGGTGGCGGCAATGTAACGGTCGGCACTGGCATTGCTGCCGCTCAACAGGTGGATGTTTTGCAGTAGAATCGCGCCGGCCTGACCGCCCAGCAGGCTCACATTGACCCCGCCAATATAGCCGTCGGCCAAGGGACGAAACGCCTCGGCTTCCGGGGGCACCGGCACGCCTTTGATCACAGGCAACCATTTGGAAATGCTGGAGAATTTGGTGTTCGATTGTCGGCTGGTCAGGAAACGTAGAAAATCGATGGCGCGTTCCGGATGGGCAGAATTGCGCGTGAGGCCAAACGGCAGGGCGGCGAAGGTGGCCGCTTCGGAAGCAGGCCCCAAGGTGCCGGCGCCAAATTTGGGATCGTCGCGACTGAACGCCGGCACCTTGAAAGCGCCGACCGGAAATTTGGCCTGCATGAGGATTCCCCCCGCATCCCAAGTGCCGGTGGCCAGCATGGCCGCCCGACCCTGCAGGAATTGCAGCATGCCGTCCTCACGCCCCAATTGCACCCAACCAGGGGGCAGGAAGCGCCCGAAAGATTCGACCGTTTGCAGACTGGCCTTCACCTGCGGCGTGTTCAGACCCCAGCGATGCCGGGCAAAGGTGATCAGTGCCTCGTGGGTCGAAAATTCCAGATCCCGGCTGTAATCCAGCTCGAAGGTCAACCGCTGGGTGACGGTGTTGAACAAATTTCCGGTAATCTTGGTGATATTGAAAACGGAACCGCCCAAGGGCATGATCGGTTTTCCGGACTCAATCCCGTAACGCTGCAAAGCTTCACACAGATCCACAAATTCGCCGAAGGTGGCCGGAGGTTTGTCCTGCCCGGTGGCAGCCACCACCAGATCGCGATTATAAAAAATCCGCACCGTGACCATGGTCGAGGGCGCACCGTAGTATTCGAGCAGGTTCGCATTGTAATAATGACCCAGCCCATTGGGCGCCGGCACCAGTTCCGCCGCATAGGTTTGCCGCCACGAAACATCCTTCAAATCGGGTTCATCGGCATTGTAAGGATTGGGCTCCTCCAAATAGGATGAGATGGGCACAAAATAACGCGCCAGCATGTCGTCCGGATTGTTGTAGGATGCCAGTTCGATCAGATCCGGGGCCGTGCCCCCGGCCAGTTGCGTGCGCAACCATTGCACCCACACCCTGCCGGGCACCGGCATTTGTTCCACCCGCACATTGGGGTGCAGTTTCATGTAATCGGCCCTGATGGCGTCAAATGCCTCCCGCACACCGGGCTCCAACTGCCAGTGGGCAAATCGAATCACCTCCACGGAGGGATCAACCACGGATGCCGCCCGGGATATGAAAATACGAAAGGCGGCAAAAAGAAAGGTGCCGGCCAGCATGGCGATGGCGAGCCAGGTCATCAGCGGAATTCGCTTCATGGCTGGGCCTCCATCAATTCCAACATCCGTTCACGAGCAGTGCGGTAGCGATTGTCCGTGGGCAGGATGGAATCCAAAAATGATTGATAATAGCCAATCGCCTCCTGCTTGCGGCCCAGGGTCCGGGCCACCTCGGCCAGTTGGATCCGAATTCCGGCAGCCGCCAGCACGTCGGCTGAACCAAGCGCCTCGGCCCGTTGCAGCCAAGTGAGCACCCGTTCGTCCACCACATCGTAGAACAGGGCCGCCCCCACCAAGGCGCGGTAATAGGCGCAGGCTGTTTCCGACAAGGCCGCGCGGGCGGCCAGTGCCTCCAGTTCGGCCGCCGCCTGCAACCGCTCGGCGATGCTCAAGTCCGGTCGTTGGTAAAGCAGAACCAGGGCAAGCTTGCTCGCGGCAACCTGCGCCAGGGCATGATCCGGGGCGGCCAGCATGACTGCACGGTAGGCCGACTCAGTTTCCGTGACCGGCGCATCGCGGTGGACGTGTTTGATCCGGGCCGACAAATAACGGGCAAAGAGGGCCACTTCATCACCCGGAACATCGTTCACCAGGTTTTCCAGCAGCGATTCAGCCCGAGATATTTTCGCCCCGGTGACCGGTGGATCGTTGATCAAGCTGGCCGCCTCACCCAATTGCCGCTGCCGACCGACTGGCCCATGGTCCCCCGTAAAGGCGTCATGGGCGTCACGAAACAAGTAGCCCGACAATAGCACCCAACCTTCATCCGCTGAAACCGTGGGATTCGCTGCCGGCACCGGGCTGACCCAAAAGCCGGCATACACCAGCAACCCCCACCAAGGGCGGAAATAACGACCAAAACCGGCAAGGAAATCATGGAAAGAATTCACGTGAGGAATTCTGGTGTGACCTCATCCAGGCAAAGTCAACGCAGCCCGGGATTAATCAGACAAAGAGTGAGTCATCATGGTCCGTCGGCTTGCCATCCACTCCGCGATGACTGAATTTCGGCGCCATGGGAGCCTACGATTTCAATTTCGACCTGCCCGCAGGTGAAACCTTCATTCCATCTCCAGCGCGCGACAGCGCTCTGGCCAAGCTGCTCCCGCCGGAACCCTTTGCGTTTGGGCCGCCGATCACCGATCGGAC
>JAIPJW010000026.1 GCA_021734075.1 Cephaloticoccus sp. | reverse complement strand
GGCAGATCCGGTTCCTTTTCGAGTAAACGACCCACGGCTGTGATATGCGCCATCAACGGACCCTTATTGTCAGCGGTGCCCCGGCCATAAATCCGACCCTCTTTTACAGTGGCGGTAAAAGGTGGCGTCGTCCACAATTCCAACGGGTCCGGCGGTTGCACATCATAATGGCCGTAAATGATCACGTGCGGCCAACTGGAGTCTCCCGTCCGCTTGGCCACCACCACCGGGTGAAGTTCCGTGGGCACATATTCCACAGCGAAACCGAGGTCCTTGAGCAGGCCACCGACACACTCGCGAGCCCCTTTCATGCCTTCGGCAAAAGTCGGGTCGGCCGATACGCTGGGGTGACTGATGTATTCCTTAAGCTTTTCAACAGGGTCAAACATGGCCCGAGCCTGCGCATTTGGCCCAAGGGCGCCAATCGGAAAACAAATTTATTAGTAGCGGCCTCGATTGGCCTGATACAACGCCGTGAAGCGCGGCACGGCCGCCCGGAGATCGGCGATGCGCCGGGCATTCGAGGGATGGGTCGACAACCAGGCCGGCACATTGCTGCGGCCGCTCGCCGCCCCCATTTTCTCCCAGAGCGAAATCGCCGCATAGGGATTGTAACCCGCTTGCGCAGCATATTGCAGGCCCATCAAGTCGGCTTCACTTTCATCCCCGCGGGAATGCGGCAAAACATAACCGACCGTGGAGATGCCACCGTAGGCCAGCAGGAACAAGTCACGTTTTTCCGACCCATATTTATTATCCATGGCGATAGCGCCCGCCGTTCCCACCAAACCAATCAAGGTGGCCTCGGTCATGCGTTTGCCGCCATGCCGGGCTACGACATGGCCGATCTCATGTCCCATGACAGCCGCAAGCTCGTCGTCCGAGCTGAGCAACTTCATCAAGCCGGAATAGACCCCGACCTTGCCGCCCGGCAGGGCAAAGGCGTTCAGTTCATCCGACTCGAAGACCACAAACTCCCACTGCGCTCCCGGCAATTGGTCGCCCACGGCTGCGGCAATGCGGCGACCGATTTTCTGGATGCGTGCGTTGGCCGAGGGATCACGACTGATGGTTTCCGCTTGCTTGACCGCGGTGAAAGCCTGCACCCCGAGTTGCAATTCCTCACCCACCGAGGTCATCACGGCGTATTGGCGTCCCGTCACCGGATTGGTGTAACAACCCGCCCATAACAGCAACCATCCGAGAAGGAGAAACCGCTGCACGCGTGGAAAAATTGAGCGCATGACAGGTGGAGGGACTGTATCAGTGCTTGAAGTGACGGATTCCGGTAAACACCATGGCCATGCCACGATCGTCCGCAGCCTTGATGACCTCGTCATCGCGCACCGAACCACCCGGTTGAATCGCACAGGTGGCACCGGCATCGGCCGCAGCAATCAAACCATCGGCAAAGGGAAACAAGGCCTCACTTGCCACCACCGAACCCTGCAAATCAAGTTTAGCTTCACCGGCTTTCCACACAGCGATCCGGGAACTGTCCACCCGGGCCATTTGCCCGGCACCGACCCCCAAGGTCTGCTCCCCCCGGCAGTAGACGATGGCATTGGATTTGACGTGTTTGCAGATTTTCCAGGCAAACATCATCGCCGCCCACTCCTCCGCGTTCGGTTGCCGTTGGGTCACCACCTTGAAATCTGCCGGGTTGCCCAGGGTCTTGTCGCGGTCCTGCAACAAAAGCCCGCCGATTACCGCCCGGGTCTCGAGCAGGGACTCGGCCCCGATGCCGGCCTTGGCCACCATCAAGCGGAGGTTTTTCTTTTTCGACAGGATCGCGAGTGCCTCATCGCTGAAGCGTGGGGCGATGATCACCTCGGTGAAGATCTCGGCGATGGTTTTGGCCAAGCCGCCTCCAAGGGTCTGGTTGACAATGATGATGCCGCCAAAGGGAGCTTGCCGATCCGTGGCGTAGGCCAATTCCCAGGCAGCCTCCAAGCTTTCGGCACTCGCCACACCGCAGGGATTGGTGTGTTTGAGTATCGCCACTGTGGGGCGTTCAAAGTCACCGATCAGGTAGGTCGCGGAGGTGATGTCGAGAATGTTGTTATATGACAGCTCCTTGCCTTGCAGCTGTTCAAAGTGCTCGTGAAACGTGCCGTAAAGCGCCGCTTTCTGGTGGGGGTTCTCCCCGTAGCGCAACGTCTGGACCTTGTTATAATTAAGCGTGAGGGTATCCGGAAATCCGCTGAGGGCCGCCAAGTCCGGTTCAGCCGCGGCATTGGCGAGATATTGCGCTATCGCCGTGTCGTAGCGACCGGTGCGTTGAAACACTTTGAGCGCCAGCTTGCGGCGCAAGGCGGTCAGGGCAGCGGCATCATCCAGTGCGGCCAACACGGTGGTGTAGTCCGCGGGATCGCAGACGACGGTCACGCTGGCGTGATTCTTGGCCGCACTGCGCAGCATCGACGGTCCGCCGATATCAATGTTCTCGATCGCCAGATCGAAAGTCACATCCGGCTTGGCGACCGTTTCTTCAAAGGGATACAGGTTGACCACCACCAGATCGATCAGGGCAATGTCATTTTCCCTGGCCTGGGCCAGATGCTCGGCGCTGTCGCGGCGGCAAAGCAGACCGCCATGAATCTTGGGGTGCAGGGTCTTGACCCGACCTTCCATGATCTCGGGAAATCCGGTGTGGGCCCCCACCTCGGTGACCGGAAGTCCGTGCGCCATGAGCATCTTGGCCGTGCCCCCGGTGGATAGCAGGGTGTAACCATGCTGGTTGACGAGGGCCGCGGCAAATTCTGCCAGCCCGTTTTTGTCGCTGACGGAGAGAAGTGCCAGTTTTGCCATACGGGAAAATTTGGGCCAAGCCGTCGGTCGGCGGCAAGAGTGAAACCAGAAACATCGCACGCCGGACTTGCACCCCGGCCTTTCCCGGCTCTGTTTAGGCCGTGGCCCAATCCAACGAAGTTCACGGTCTGACCGCCCGGCTCGACAAACTCTGCTATCATCACGGTGGCTGCAGTTTGCCTGCGGACAAGCCGCATGCCTTCGTTTATTTCATATCGATCCTCAATGGTTCAGAACACACCGTCACCCTGCTCGGACGCAAATGGGTGATCGAACATGAAGACGGCACCCGGCTCGTGATCGAAGGCGACAAGATTGTCGGGGAAACTCCGCGACTCGCACCGGGCGAGCAATTTACCTACAACAGCATGCATGTTTCGGGCTGCGATGCAGTGGCGCGCGGGTGCTTTCACGGGGTGGATGAAAATGGTCGGAAAGTGCACGTCATCCTGCCCGCATTTTCCATGAACCTGCCCCGGGATTGAGAAATAGGTTCCCCTCCCCCCTGTGATCTGCTCCTTTGGACCTTTATGAAGTTAACTGACTTGAACCGCGACGGCGGTATCGGTGCCAATTCCACCCTTTTGCAGATCGGCGATTTGCGCATCCTGGTGGATTGCGGGATGAATCCCAAGCACATGGGCCGGCGGGCCACGCCCGACCTTAATCTTCTGCGCGACAAGCCGCTTGATCTGATCATCATCACCCATTGTCACCTTGATCACATTGGCAGCCTGCCCATCGCCATGCGGGAGCATCCCGACACGCCGGTGATCATGTCGACGTCGAGCCGGATGCTCATCGAACGCATGCTGCGCAACTCGGCCAGCGTGATGAAACGGCAAAAGGAGGAGGAAAACATTCCCGATCTGCCACTTTTCACCCACGCGGAAATTGAGCGGCTGAGCGGCCGCATGACGGGAATTCCCTTCGGTCACGCCAAGCACTTTCGCGGCAATCGCGACGAGATTGAGGTCATCCTCCATCCGGCCGGTCACGTGGCGGGGGCGGCAGGTATCGAACTGCACCACAAACACCGCCAGATCTTCATCACGGGTGACGTGCAATTTGAGAACCAACGCACCCTACCCGGTGCGAAATTTCCCTCGGGCCATTTCGATACCCTGATCATGGAGACCACCCGCGGGGCCACCGACAGTTCGGAGAACAAACCCCGGGCGGAGGAACTGGCACGTCTGGTCGACAGCATCAACGATACGATCAAGCGCGGCGGTTCGTTCCTCATACCCATTTTCGCCCTCGGTCGCATGCAGGAAATTCTCACCGTCATGCATGATGCGCGAAAATTCGGCAAACTCGTGGACTGCCCAATATTTGCCTCCGGTCTGGGCATGGATCTCGCGGATTATTTCGACGAAATCTCCCGCAAAACCAAGCACATCCAGTTCAATCGCGGGATCATCAAGGACCTGCATGCCAATCCGCTGCCGCGCAAACTCAAGGCCGGCCCGGATCCAATGCAAAACGCCCTCTACATCGTGAGTTCTGGCATGTTGGTGGAACATACCCCCAGTTACACGCTCGCTTCCGGTATGGTGGGGCACACACGCAACACCATCGGGTTTGTCGGTTACTGTGATCCCGATACTCCCGGCGGTAAGCTCCTCGCCACGAAACATGGCGATTCTTTCGTTTTCGAAAAGGCTCAGGTCAAAGCGAAGATCAAGGCCCGCATCGATCGGTTCGAACTCAGTGGTCATGCCGACCGCGAGGATTTGCGGGAATTCGCGATCCAAGCCGCCCCCCGCAGCATCGTGCTCACCCACGGTGATCAACCCGCCCGGGACTGGTTCACCCAACAATTCACCGAGGCGATACCCAAAACCAAGGTGCTCGATCCGGTGCCGGGCAAGGAATACCAAGTCTGATCAGACCCCGAGCAGGGCTCGCAGTTGCGGTATGACCGTCGGGTCACCCGCCACGTAAAAGATCCGACCCATCTGCAAATCGAACTCGCGCAGGGGAAAGGGTGAAGGGCTGATGTAATCCACCACCCCACCGGCGGCGAGGACAAGTGGGACGGCAGCGGCTATATCCCATACCTTGACGTTGTGGTCCACAACTGCGTCGAACAGCCCAATGCCCACATAGGCCAAATGTATGGTGCTCGTTCCCAGGCTGCGAATTTTGAAATGGTTCGTCAGGATCGCCGCATGCGCGGCATAGGCCGTGTCGTAGGGGCTGTGAAAACCGACCACACTTTGCCGCTCCAGCGGCAGGCCTGTGCGTTGCGCAGGATGCCCCCCATCCCAAACCCCGAAACCCGGCCCGCCGTGGATCAGGACCCGCCGGGCGGAATCGTAAACAAAACCGTAGATCGGTTCCCCGTCCTGCAACAAGGCCAGGCCGATCGCACAATGCGGAATACCCAGCGCAAAATTATTGGTGCCGTCAATGGGATCAAGCAGCCAGCTGAAGCGCGTGGTAACCGCAATCGGTGCTCCCAGTTGCGCCGACTCCTCACTGAAAAATTGATCGTCGGCAAACTGGGTCTCAAGCGCGGCAAAGATGCTTTTTGAAATCTCGAGATCAGTTGTGGTCACGCGGGTGCCATCCGCTTTCCAATGACTCCGGGCCCGGCCAAACTCGCGGTGCAACAATTCGGTCTGAGCCAACACAGCCTGCCGGCCGGCAGCAATGCGCGCTGAAATCTCGGGATGAACTGTCATGGGCACAGTTGACCCGGCTGTAGCCCGATCTGTCAAAGCTGGATAAAATCCACTGCAGCACCTGACCCCGGCTCAATCGTAATCGTATAAATTCGGGTCGCGGCGGGGTGGTCGGGCCAACGCACGCCAGCGATGCCTCCTCTCCTGGATATCACTGCGGGAGGACATACCGGCTGGGGCGCCGGCGCCCTGAAAATCATCACCCTCATCCCCTGCCTCCGGGCTGCCAAGTTGCTCCTCCAAAGATTCAGGATCTGCTCCCTCCTCCAGTTTGCGGACAACTTCCTCCATATCACCCTGGAGGCGTTCCCCGGTGAGGTCGGACATGCGCCGCATCATCCGGGCCATGGCGCGCGGATCATTTTCATCAACCTGGGAAAACTCCCGCTCCATCGCACCCAACGCGGCCTCCATGCGGGGATCGTCGACCGCATCACCCGAACGGGCTTCTGGCCCGCCGGTTTCCCGCGGTTTATCGCCTTTGGTAATGGCGAAGGTTGAGACCATCTTGGTCATCCGATACGCCGGGTTGTCGGGGCATTTCGGAATGCGTTGCCCCTGAGTCAGGGTCTTGGCGAGAAACTGGTAGATCGTATGATTCTGCGGACAATAATACTCGTATATGGGCATGGAGAATTATGGACCTATATGGACTTTTTTCTGTTGGCAAGTTGGTGACCGTGTTGGATGCCGCCCGAAATTCCGGCCCGGTTCAGTCGATCCATGACTTGCGCAAGTTTTCGGCGTTTCTCATTGGTTCGAGCGAACATCTCCAATTGGGCGGGTCCGTCCTCCACCCCCGAGAACCGCACGCTGACAAGCCGCAAAGGTCGGTTTTTCCGCCAGACCCTCCCTAACAAAGGTATCACCAGGGGATAAAAAGGCGCCTCGATATCCATCGCTTCCGGCAGACTCCGTCCATGGGACTCTTGAGTGAAGTCGGGGTAACGCACTTTCAAGGTCATCGTCCGGACCCGTTTCCCATCCTCACGGATTTTGGCCAGCAAGGAGTCAATCATCCGCTTCAGCACCCGTTCGATTTCCGCCCGGTCGCTGATGTCCGTGCCAAAAGTCTCCTGCTGCGAATAACTTTTGGCATCATCGTGATCTGTATGCACCGGACTGCCGTCCTCCCCCCGGGCCGTGGCCGTCATTTCGCGCCAACCCTGTCCAAATATGGCCTGCAGTTCACTGTCATTACGCGTGAGAATATCCCCCACCTTCTGCAAGCCCTGCTGCTGCAGGACCACCTCGGTCTTGCCGCCCACCCCGGGCAGTTTGCCGATGGGCAACGGTGCAAGAAAGGATTGCTCTTCGCCCGGGGCAACCACGACAAATCCGCGCGGCTTGCACAATTTTGAGGCAATCTGGGAAACCAGCTTGTTGGTTGCGATACCTATGGAGACGGGGATTTGCAGTTCCGACCAGATACGTTCCTGCAAACCACGCATTCGTGACACGATTTCGTCGGTCGTCCTGCAACCACAGGGGCCCAGGTCGAGATAACCCTCGTCCACGGAATTGCGTTGGACCAATGGGGTGACCGTCTCGCACAAATCAAACATCGCCCGGGACGTCTGGCCATAAAGTCCGGACGTATGCTCGAGCATGATCAAATCAGGGCATACCTTGAGCGCACGCTGGGTTGGCATCGGCGTATAAACCCCGCACGCCCGTGCCTCATAACTGGCCGAGGAAATAATGCCGCGTTCCTGCCCGCCCACCGCACACTTGGTGCCGCGCAATTCCGGTCGCAGCGCCAATTCGCAGGACACAAAAAATGCGTCAGCGTCGAGATGAACGATGGTGGGCAGCGCAGGCACAACAATTGACTAGCATACAAGGCGACGGTGACAACCCGAGGTTCGATTAAAAATGGAGCCAATGACGGCAAACAGCGGCACTGAACTGCAGTGATTTCGAAGTCCGGGATGCATTTCCAACCGCTTCTTTGGCGTGGACAAAGATCGTTTGCGTGAAAATCCCACCCACTGAAGCCCGTCTCCGAATTCTAACCTGATTGGCGTATATGCAGGTGAGAAGACCTGATCATACTTGAGCCTTTTCACATGAATCCAGTTAATCCTGTCAAATCTCAAAGACAGGTGGACTTATGGCTAAATACAAAATCGCATGGCTTCCCGGAGACGGAATCGGGGTGGAAGTTGTGGAGGCAGCCCGCGTCGTTTTAGACCGGCTGCAACTTGATGCTGAATACATACCCGGTGATATCGGCTGGGAATTCTGGTGCAAGGAAGGCGACGCCTTTCCCGCACGAACCGTGAGACTGCTGGGCGAAGTCGATGCGGCCCTATTTGGGGCCATCACCTCAAAACCGGTCAAAGCAGCCGAAAAAGAACTCATTCCTACACTCAAAGATCAGGGTCATATCTATCGCTCCCCCATTGTGCGGATGCGGCAAATGTTCGACCTGTATATTTGTCTCCGGCCCTGCAAGGCCTACGCCGGAAACCCGCTCAACCTGAGGGAAGGCCTCGACTTGGTGGTCTTCCGGGAAAACACGGAAGATCTCTATGCCGGAGTTGAATTTAATCCCGTCCCGCTTGAATTGGCGGCGACCCTATCCACCTTGGCCAAGCCCTTTGCCCCGTTCGCAAAACTTCCGGGCAATGCCTATGCGATATCCTGCAAGATCAACACGCGCACTGGTTCAGAGCGGATAACCCGGGCCGCTTTTGAGTTTGCCCGCAAGGCCGGTAGAAAAAAGGTCACGATTGTCCACAAAGCCAACGTGGTGCGCGCCACCGACGGGTTGTTTCTCGAAACCGCACTCACGGTCGCCCGGGACTTTCCGGAGATCGCGGTCGATGATGCGAACATCGACGCGATGTGCATGTGGCTGCTGAAAAATCCCTTCAATTACGATGTGTTGCTGGCGCCCAATCTTTACGGCGACATCATCTCCGATCTCTGCGCACAAATGGTGGGTGGCCTGGGCTTTGGTTGCTCCGGCAACATTGGCCGGAAACTTGCCGTCTTCGAGCCGTCGCACGGTTCCGCCCCGAAGTATGCCGGCATGAACAAATGCAACCCCATCGCCACAATCCTGGCGGCGAAAATGATGCTCGACTGGCTCGGTGAATCGGCGAAGGCCACCGCACTCGACGGCGCAGTGGGGGCCATCATCCAGGAAGGCAAGGTTCGCACCTACGATATGGGCGGAACACACACGACCCGGCAAATGGCAGAGGCGATCGCGGATAAATTATGAATGCCGGTGCACCCAGTCCCGCGGCGCGGAAATTTAGACTCCACGAAGTTGGTCTGCGTGACGGGTTGCAAATGGAGCCGCAGGTCGTGCCACTGGCGCAGAAGATTCGCTGGACTGAAGCTCTGCTGGCCACCGGCGTGGACCTTGTCCAGTTGGGCTCGTTTGTGCATCCGGACAAGGTGCCACAAATGGCGGACACCGATGCATTATTCCGGCACTTTTCCACCCCCGAACACAACCCCCACGACGTGGTGCTCTCCGGTCTGGTCTTGAACGAAAAAGGTTTGGCACGAGGCCTGGACTGTGGGGTTGGACTGTTCTGCATGGGCGTTTCCGCCAGTGAAACCCATAGTCGTAAAAACACCGGCATGACCATTGCAAAGGCCACGGCGCGCATCATGGCGATGGCGCGCACGGCGACCGGTGAAGGGAAACGCGTGCAACTCTCAGTTCAATCCGCCTTCGGCTGCGGTTTTGAAGGCCCGGTGCAGCCGGAACGCGTCCTGAGCATCGTGAGCCAATTTCTCGATGCGGGCTTCCGTTCCATCAGCCTGGCCGACACTGCCGGGCTCGCCACACCCACCCAAGTCGCAGAATTGTTCGGTGCTGTGCTGGCCCAGGACAAAAACGTCGAGTGCACCGGTCATTTTCACAATACTTACGGATTGGGCATGGCCAATTGCTGTGCGGCGCTAGAAGCGGGCGTGCAATGCTTTGAATCCGCGGTCGCTGGTCTGGGCGGGTGTCCCTTCACCAAAGTGGCGGGTGGCAATGTCTGCACCGAGGATTTGGTGCATTACTGGCAGCGTATGGGGCAACGCCCCGAGATTGATCTGTCGAAGCTCGTCGCCCTGGCGCGCGAGATGAGTCGATACTTCAACCGCGAATTGCCGGGGCTCGTCCACAAAATTGCCCCGGTGGCAACCCTGGTCCGACCATGAGTTCCGCCAGCAAACCTTCGGAGCCACCACGCCAAGCTCTCCAAGGCGTGCGCGTGCTTGACATGACCAACGTGCTGGCGGGACCATTCGCGACCCTGCACCTCGCGTTGTTGGGGGCTGAGGTCATCAAGATTGAGAATCCGACCGATGGTGATCTGGCGCGCAAACTCGGCAATGTGCCGAAGCTCAACCGGGAGCTGATGGGCACGAGCTTTCTCGCCCAGAATTCCAACAAGAAATCATTCACGCTCAATCTCAAGGAGGCGGAAGGTAAGGAGATTTTCAAAAAGCTGATCGGCTCGGCCGATGTGTTGGTCGAAAATTTCCGGCCTGATGTCATGTCGCGGCTCGGCCTGGCCTATCCGGAGCTGAGTGGGATCAATCCACGGATGATCTACTGTGCCATTTCCGGTTTTGGCCAGACCGGACCCGATGCCTTGAAACCCGCCTACGATCAGATCATCCAGGGTCTGAGTGGGGTCATGGCAATCAACGGCGATGAGCGGCTCAACCCACTGCGGACCGGTTTCCCCGTGTGCGACACCGTCGGTGGACTCACGGCTGCATTCGCCGTGCTCGCCGCACTTTATCACCGTGAACAAACCGGCGAGGGCCAATTTATCGACGTGGCGTTGCTGGATTCCATCATGCCCCTGCTCGGCTGGGTCGCGGCCAATCTCCTGATCGGCCAGCAGCAACCGGTGCCGATGGGTAATGAAAATTTCACCGCCGCACCTTCCGGCACGTTTGCGACCAAGAACGGCTACATCAATATTGCGGCCAACAAACAGGAACAGTGGGAGACCGTCGCGGAATTGCTGAACCTGCCAGAATTGAAGCACGATCCACGATTCCAGGAACGGGACAGTCGCAAATTGAACCGGCGCGAACTCACTCCCCTGCTTGAAGCCAAATTGCAGGAGAAAGAAACCGCTTTCTGGGTCGAGTTGCTGAACCAGCACAGTGTCCCCTCCGGAGCAATTCTCGGTCTCGAGGATGCCTTGAACCAACCGCAGGTGCAACACCGTCAGACCCTGCAGAGCATCCCGGTCGACGGCATTGGGGAATTACGGCTGTTCGGGATGGCCGCAAAACTTGCCAAGACACCGGGCGGCATCAACGCCCCACCGCCGCGCCTCTCGGCCCACACCGACGCCCTGTTGAAAGAACTGGGTTATGCCCCATCTGATATCCAACGACTCAAAGGTGAAGGCGTGATTTGAACCCATAGAATCAGCCCAATCAAAACCATGACTATTGTAGAAAAAATCCTCGCCCGGGCTTCGGGTCTTTCCTCCGTCAAAGCTGGTGATGTCGTCGAGCCGCAGGTTGATCTCGCCATGTCGCACGAAAACGCCGCGCTGGTCATCAATCAATTCGATGAAATCTACCGGGGCACCCCCTTGGCCGCCAAAATTTGGGACCCGGACCGAATTGCCATCATTTTTGATCACCGCGTGCCGGCCGAAAGTTGGAAGACCGCCAACAATCAAAAGAAAATCCGTCAGTTCGTGGGGGCACAAGGTATCAAAAAATTTCATGAAATTCGCGGTGACGAGGGGGGAATCTGTCACCAGATCCTGCCGGAGAACGGCTACGTGCTTCCGGGATCCGTGGTGCTGGGGACCGACTCACATACCACGAGTCACGGCGCCCTGGGTGCATTTGCCATGGGCATAGGGGCCACGGAAATGGCCAGTGTCTGGGCCTTGGGCGTAGCGTTGAATGTCGTGGTTCCGGCCACAATCAAGGTGAACGTGGAGGGCACTCTCCCACGGCGGGTCTACGCCAAGGACATTATTCTACATCTGATCGGACGGATCTCGGCCAATGGGGCCACTTTCAAGGTGTTGGAATTCCATGGTTCAACCATTGCGCGCATGTCGATGTCGGAGCGACTGACGCTCTGCAACATGGCGGTGGAAGCGGGCGCAACATCCGGCATCGTGCCGGCGGATCAGGAAACCCTGAATTACTTGAAAGAGGAAGCGGGCGTGCAGGACCGGCTCTCCACTTTTAATGCCGACGCGGATGCCGTGTATGAAAAGACGGTGGAGCTGAATGTAGCCGAATTGGTGCCACAGATCGCCTGTCCACACACCGTGGACAACGTCAAGAGCGTGCGTGAAGTGACGGGCCGGAAACTGGATCAAATCGTCATCGGTTCCTGCACCAACGGTCGATTCGACGACCTCGAAATCGCTGCGGACATTCTCAATGGCGGAAAAGTCGCACACGGCGTGCGCCTGCTGGTGTTCCCTGCTTCGGGGCGAATCTATCAACGCGCCATGGATGCCGGGGTGTTGCAAACCCTGGCGCGCAGTGGCGCCGTAATCATGAATCCTGGCTGCGGGTGCTGTCTGGGCGTGCATCAGGGGGCTTTGGCCGATGGCGAGGTCGCCTTGGCCACGACCAACCGGAATTTCAAGGGCCGCATGGGTAATCCCCAGGCCGAAGTCTACCTCTGTTCACCCGCCACCGCGGCCGTTTCCGCCCTCACCGGCTGCATCACCGACCCCCAGAAAGGAGGAAACTAAAATGTCCGAAATTGTGCTTAAATTTGGTGACGACGTTTCCACGGATATGATTTATCCCGGACGCTTCATGGCCACGGTTTTACCCACTGAAACCCCAGCCTATGCCTTTGCCGATGAAAAGGAATTCAATGGCAAACTAAACCGCAAGGAAATCGCGCCCGGCAGTGTCCTGCTGGCGGGAAGCAATTTTGGGTGCGGCTCCTCACGCGAACAGGCCGTCTCCTGCCTGAAGGGCCACGAAGTCGTCATCGTGGCCCGCAGCTTCGCCCGGATTTTCCTGCAAAATGCGGTAAATCTGGGTCTGCGAACGGTGGCCGTCCCGGAGATTGAGGCACAGGCGGGAGATGAATTGGATATCGGGCCGAACCAGGTGGTGAATCGGACCTCAGGATTGAGCTACCGAGTCGAGTCCCTGACCACCACGCAATTGGCCATGATCGAGGCCGGTGGCCTGATCCCTTATACTCGTCAGCGCCTGCTCGACACCATGCCCGCCAGTGCCCGGTGAAACGAGGAGGTTCGACAACCTCGAACAACAAAAATCATCCCGACTCAATTCAGATGGCGAAACGACTGGTGCAGGTTCCGGCCCGCATGGTGTTCGATGAGACTCGCGAGGGCTTCAGGATCGACCGTGGCGGATACCACCACCAACTCTTCGTCAGTCACCACGGCGAGACAAAAGCGCTCGGGTTCATCAGAATCTTCCGGCACATAAATCATGACTTTTTCATCCCCGTCCACCACCCCGACAATGCGCACCCAACCATCCGTTGCCATCGCCCGGTCGGTATCCACCAGGAATGAAGCCCTGGTCACCCGGGACTGTCTGGCAGGGATTTCATAAACCCCGACACTGGCCTGGCGCACAGCAGCCAAAGCCTGGCGAACCTCGGCGATATCCTTGTGGGGCACCAGTTGCAGACAACCCCGCAGACTGGCAAGCGTGGCTGAACCTACACTGAGCTGAACCCGGGTCTGCCAATCCGCCTGATGGTGCTTCATCACCTGGTGACGCAGCCGATCAGCATCCCGTTCCAGATGAATGTAACTGTAAGCGGTGACCGCCAGCACCACCACCGGGGTCAGCACGATCGCTGCCACCACCCATGGCCAAATCCGGCGGCGACGCAGAACAGGAGGAGTCGATGAGTTCATGGCGATGGGGTGTGAGCTATTGGAGGTTTGCTCAGGCACCGGTTTCCGCGTCGACCTTGACCTTGATTTCCCGCAAGGGCTTGATGTCGAACTTTTCGCCGAGTTGCGCAATTTGGTCGGCCCGGATGTTACCCACGACATTCACAACCACGGCCTTGCCGTTCTTTTCCAAGACCGTGACCACGAGTCCGGAGATAGCTTCCTCCCCGTCCGCCATGACATAAATGGCCACATCGTCGCCCCCTTTGTCACCCGCTTCACGCACGGTGACGATTTTTTCCCAACCTTGGGTTTCCAGATCGGCCCGCATGGCCACCACGCGATTCGTAGTGTCGGCCCGATTGGAATCGTCCATCCCCACCACATTGACGCGGACCATTTTTATATTGCGCAGCAAATCGGCAACTTCCGGTTCATGGGCGGCGGCGATCTTGGCCGCGAATTTCAGGAGACCTGACTTGAGGTTGATTTCAACATATTCACAGCCGTCAGCCGCGGAGAATTTTCCGAGGTCAACATAGCCGGCATCAGCATTGACGTTGGCAAAGGCGGGAGTCGACAAGGCAAGTCCGGCCAGCAGGAGGGAGAAACGCAGGGTGTTGGTTTTCATGATTCAGGGATATTTGAAGTTTTGGATCGAATGACCCGTTGATGCACCCAGAACACCGCAACCCCGACTTAGTTGCATAATTTTGTCGTGATCTCCACCCCACCCACGCGATCCGCCTGGGATCGCCTACTTATGGGACCATTTAGCCAGAGCTCGACCCGTCAGGGATTCGGAGCAGGCAGCAATGCCTTCACGGGGGCCCGCATAAATGAGTCTGCCGCCATGCTTGCCGCCGCCGGGTCCGAGATCGATCAGCCAATCGGCCAGATTGAGCACATCGAGGTTGTGCTCAATGATGATGATCGTGTTGCCCGCATCGCGCAGCTTGAACAGCAGGTCCATGAGTTTCTGAATATCCACCCAGTGCAAACCGGTCGTCGGTTCATCGAGAATATAGAGCGTCTCTCCCTGCTGACGCTTGCTCAACTCCAGGGACAGTTTGAGCCGCTGGGCTTCACCTCCGGAAAGGGTCGGTGCAGGTTGGCCGAGGTGCAGATAGCCCAGACCGACGGCATCGAGGGTTTCCAGTTTGTCGAGCACCCGCGGGATGTTGCGAAATAACACAATGGCTTCACGCACGGTCAAGTTCAGCACATCCGCGATGGAGTGACCGTGAAACAGGACCTCCAGGGTTTCGCGATTGAAGCGTTGACCACTGCAGCTCGGGCACGGGGCATAGGCATCGGCCATGAATTGCATGTCGAGCTTGATCACACCGTCACCTTGACAGCGCTCGCAACGCCCGCCCCGCACGTTGAACGAAAAGCGACTCGCCTTGTATCCGCGCACCTTGGCCAGGGGCACCAGGGCAAACAGAGCTCGTAAAAGATCAAGGAGCCCGACGAAGGTCGCGGGGTTTGAGCGCGGGCTGCGCCCGATCGGACTTTGGTCCACCAAGACCAATTTTTCAAAAAATTCCAGGTTTTCGATCGCGCGGTGTTTACCGGGCAGGGTTTTCGCGCTGTTGAGTTTGCGGGCCGCAGCGATGGCGAGGATGTCATTGACCAGCGTGCTCTTCCCAGAGCCGCTCACACCCGTGACACAGGTCAGCAAGCCCACGGGGAACTTGACGTCAATGCCCTGCAAATTATGTTCCCGCGCTTCCCGCACCGTCACATACGCTCCGTCGGGCACTTTGGTTTTCGCCTCCCGCTCCACCCGCAATTTGCCGGCCAGGTAAGCCCCGGTCTGCGAGACCTTGGCGGGTAATTTGGCACAATCCGCGGGAGTGCCTTGAAAGAGTATCTCCCCACCCTCGGTGCCGGCCCCGGGACCAAGTTCGATCAGTTCATCGGCCAGCCTGATGGTGTCTTCATCATGTTCCACCACGATGACGGTGTTGCCCCGGTCGCGCAGTTCCCGCAATTGCAGCAGCAGTTGCTCGTTGTCCGCCGGATGCAGACCCACACTGGGTTCATCCAACACATAGATCACACCCACCAGACCCATGCCCAGTTGGGTGGCCAATCGGACCCGCTGGGCTTCGCCGCCCGACAGCGTCGCATAGTCACGATCCAACGTCAGGTAGCCCAAACCGGTTTCCAGGAGAAATTGCAGACGTTGAGCAATCCCGGTGACGACTTCACGCAGGGCCTCATTTCCCACATGTTTGGCCGCCAGTTCCCGGGCAAACGCCGTGGCCCCGGCGACATCCAGTGCGTGAAACTGTGGATAACTTGTGCCTCCGACCAGGACAGCGGAACTGCGGGCATTGAGTCGAACGCCATGACATTCGGGACACCCCCCGCTCACCATGTAGGTGGTCAGGCGGGCCCTGAACCCGTCGCTTTCGGTTTCGCGGAAACTCTCATCCAAATCCGCGATGACCCCGTCAAAGGTCCGGGCCTTGGCCTCACGCATCCGGCGCAGCTTGAAAGCAAACAGACGTGAACCGGCGCCATGCAATATCGCATGACGCGTGGTCTCCGGCAACTCGACCCAGGGCACATTGGCATCAAACGGCAATTGTTCGGCCAATTGTTTCAACAGGGCATTGTGCTTGATGATGAGGTTTTTTCCGCCGATCCGCCAGGGCTTGAGCGCACCGCCCCGGACACTCTTGGTGGGATCCGGCACGACCAGTTCGGGCACAAACCGAAGTTTGCGACCCAACCCCCCGCAGGTCGAGCAGGCCCCTTCGTTATGGTTGGAGGAAAAATGCCGCGGGGTCAGCTTATCAAAGGTATCGCCGCAAAGTTCACAGGCCAGATGCTGGCTCAACGGCAGTTCCCGCCAGGGCTCATCGCTCGTTTTCTGCGCCAGGACCAGGGCCCGGTCCTTGCCTTCGCGAAACGCCAGTTCCAGTGAATCCGCCAGGCGGGAGCGTTGCTCCGCGGTGGCCACCAACCGATCCACGACCAATTCGACGGTGATTTCCTGCAGTCCCTTGGGCACCAAATCGCCTTCGTCGAGATTGCGCACTTCACCATCGACCCTGACCCGTTGGAACCCACGTTGCCGAATTCGCGGCAACTCATCGCGCAGCACACTGGGCTTGGCGGTCATGAACGGGGCCAGCAGCATGATGCGCTCACCGGGACAAGTGGTCAGCACGTGTTCAATATTGTCGTCCAATGACCGGCGGATCACGCGGCCTCCGTCCTTGGGGCAAAGTTGCTCGCCCGCCAAGGCCCAGAGCAACCGGGCATAATCGGCCACCTCCGTGACACTGGCAATTGTGCTGCGCGGGGACGATCCGCCCGTGCGTTGCTCAATGGCCAAAACCGGGGACAGCCCGTGGATAAAATCAATGTCGGGTCGTTTGAGCTGATCCAGCACCTGCCGGGCCTGGGTGGACAACGACTCCATGTATTTGCGGTAGCCCTCGGCATAGATGGTGTCGAAAGCCAGCGAGGATTTGCCCGAACCGCTCGGTCCTGTGACCACCACGAGTCGACCGCGCGGAATGCGCAGCTCAAGATTGCGCAGGTTGTGTTCCCGCGCTCCCTTGATGTGAATGTGTGTGGCAACCTGCATGACTGAATCGTTCACCCTAGCTATAACCAACCAAGAGCAAAGCTGTAAGTCTATTAATAGCTGACCGACCCATAATTAATTGGCTTGTGCGCAGAGGCTGATTTTACTCCCTTGTCACCAGTATAACACCTTAGAGACCCACCCCAACCCCATCGAAGGCCTCCCGATTGGAGGCATTGTCGGTAAGACCATATTCTAACATGAATGAGACTCCATCCCTGTGTGTCCACCAGCGCCATATCGGCACCATGCTCCTGGCTTGTGCTGGTTTGTTCCTCGCCTCGCTAACGGCCAACGCCTTCCAATTTGGTGAGGGCGACTGGAACGGCAGCTTCGATACCACCCTGTCCTTTGGCGGGCTCTACCGGCTGAAATCCGCGGATGCGAATTACATCGGCGTAGCCAATGGGGGGTTGCAAAACTCGGTCAATGCCGATGACGCCAATTTGAATTACGACAAGGGCTGGGTCTCCTCCCTCGCCAAGGTCTCGCACGATTTCCAACTCACCTACCGGGATTACGGCGTGTTCGTGCGGGGTTATTATTTCAAAGATTTCAAGAGTGACAAAACCCGCCGCACGGCGCTCTCGAACCAGGCGGAGGATCGCGTGGTGCAGGGCGGTGAGTGGCTCGACATGTATGTTTACGGTAAATTCGAAATCGGCGAGATTCCGGTCGACGTGCGCTTTGGCCGCCAGGTGCTGAGTTTGGGCGAAAGCACCTTCATTCCCAATGGCAACAATGTCGTCAACCCGGTTGACCTGTCCAAGCTACGAGTGCCCGGCGCCGAGTTGAAGGAAGCCTTTCTGCCCGTCAACATGCTCAAGGCCTCCATAGGCTTGACCAAGAATTTGACCATCGAGCCTTTCTGGCTGCTGGAGTTCCGCCGCAATGAAATCGAACCTTCCGGCACTTATTTTTCGACGAACGATTTTGCCAGCCGTGGCGGGAGTGAAGTCTGGCTCGGATTTGGCACCTTCAGTGATCAAACGGGGGCCAGTGGCACGGGCCTCGGCGCAATTCTCCGCGACAAGGATCATGAATACGGCAACTTCAACCAATACGGCATCTCCGCCCACTTCTACACCGACAACGGCATGGACATCGGTTTGTATTACGCCAAACACCACAGTCGCTCCCCGGTGATCAGTGCCCGAACCCCCACCACTCCGATCAGCACGGCCTATGTGGTGGGCACCGCCACCGCCCTGGCCACCGCCCAGCTGGCTCCGGCCATGATCGGTTACGGCTATCCACCCGCCGGTGTGCCGGCCGCCCTCACCACCTTGATCGGCGCCGCCTTGACCAATGTGCCCATCACCGCCCTGCCCGCCAGTTTGCAACCGTTCTATCCCTCGGCCCAGGCGATCGCGGCAGGAGCCAGTAAACTCGGGCTCCTCTCCGCGGCTCAAACTGGACGTTATTTCGTCGAGTATCCCGACGGTATCGACATGTTTGGCGCCAGTTTCAATACCACCATCGGCAGTTCAGGTATTTCCTGGCAAGGCGATGTTTCCTACAAGAAGGACGTGCCGCTGCAAGTGGACGACGTTGAATTGCTCTATGCGGCCCTCTCCACCCTTGCCCCTCAATTCGGTGCGGCCAATCAGATTGGCAATTACCTCGGTCAATACAACAAGGTGCTCCCCGGCTATCGCCGGCACGATGTCTGGACCGCCCAATCCACTCTGACCAAAGTCTTCGGCCCCATCCTGGGCTCGGACCAATTGGTCCTCGTCGGTGAAGCCGGTGGGGTCTGGGCCAATCTGCCACCCAAGAGCACCCTGCGCTACGACGGTTCAGGCACCTTTACCGGTGGCGATGCCGCCAACATGGCCACGGCTGGTTTTGGCACCACCCCGGCCACCCCTGAAAGCGCCTTTGCCGACGATTTCTCCTGGGGTTACCAGGTTCTGGCCAAGCTCGATTACAACAACGCCTTTGCCGGGGTGAATTTCTCGCCGTCCATCGCCTTTACCCATGACGCCAGCGGCAATACGCCGCTGCCAGTGGGCAACTTTATCGAGGGCCGCAAGAGTGTCACAGTCGCCGCCGAGTTTTTGTATCAATATTCATGGTCGCTGGAATTGCGCTACGTGAACTATTTTGGCGCAAAAAATTACAATCTGCTCAATGATCGCGACTATGTCGCCGCCACCGTCAAATATTCGTTCTAACCCCCATGGTGCCCCTTAACATGAACACACGCATAATTCGGTTCCTTTTCCTGGCCTCCGCCCTGTCCGCCGTCGGATTTGCCGCCGTATCCGGCGCCGACGCCAACCGCCTCGGCCAGGATCTGACTCCCCTTGGTGCAGAACGTGCCGGAAATGCCAGTGGGACCATTCCCGCCTGGGATGGAGGCATTACCACGCCTCCGGCCGGCTATCAGGTGGGCGATCATCATCCCGATCCCTACGCGAGCGACCAGCCGCTCTACACGATCACCGCCCAGAATCTCGGCAAATATGCAGCCAATGTCACTGCAGGTGGGGCGGCCCTGCTCCAGGCCTATCCGGATTACAAAATGGTGGTTTATCCCACGCATCGCAGTGCATCCAATCCGCAACGCATCTATGACGCCACGCGAAGCAACGCCACGACCGGCATTCTCGTCAACGACGGCGCCGGCTTTGCCAACGCGATCACGGGTGTGCCCTTCCCGATTCCTCAAAACGGGTTGGAAGTCATTTGGAATCATTTGACCCGCTACCGGGGCGTTGCCGCCGTCCGTCATATTGGGCAGGCCGCACCCACGCGTGGCGGCAGTTATACGATGGTTCAATTCGAGGATGAATTTCTCTTCAACTATGTCCGGGAAGGAATCACCGCCGACCAACTCGACAATGTGCTGGTATACTTCAAGCAGACCGTCGTGAGTCCTCCCCGGCTCGCCGGCACCATCCTGCTCGCCCATGAAACCATGGATCAGGTGAAGGAGCCCCGCCGGGCCTGGGTTTACAACGTGGGCCGTCGCCGCGTCAGCCGCGCGCCCAATGTCGCCTATGACAACCCGGGCACCGCCGCCGATGGCATGCGCACCAGTGACCAGTTCGACATGTTCAACGGCGCACCCGACCGCTACAATTGGGAATTGGTGGGCAAAAAGGAAATGATCGTGCCTTACAATTCCTACCAACTCCACAGCGACAAGGTGAAGTATAAGGACATCCTTACCCCGTTGCACATCAACCAGGATTTCGCCCGCTACGAGCTTCACCGTGTCTGGGTGGTGGAAGCGACCCTGAAACCCGGCGCTTCGCACCTGTATGCCCAGCGCACTTTTTATGTCGATGAGGACAGCTGGCAAATTCTGGCCGTGGATCAATACGATTCACGCGGCCAGCTCTGGCGGGTCTCCGAGGCACATTGCATAAATTACTACGATGCCCTGACTTTCTGGAGCACACTCGAAGTTCATACCGACCTGCAAGCGGGTCGCTACCTGGCCATCGGTCTCGACAACGAGAATCCCATGTATGATTTCACCATCACGCGCACTCCCGGTGATTACAGTCCGGACAGTCTGCGTCGCTCGGGAATTCGTTGATCCATGAGTTTCTTCAAAAGGCGGGCTGGCCAAGCCCGCCTTTTTTGTGCTCCATTCAAGGTAATGACCGTTCTGCGCCGGTTAGTGATCAGCCTAAGCTTAGGTTTCCATTTGTCGTCGTCCCTGTGGGCAACTCCTCCCCGGATGCTACTGCTGGACGCCGCCCAAACCGACCAGGATATCATTGCGGTGGGCGAACGGGGCACGATTTTGCGATCACGCGACAACGGCCAAAAATGGGATGCCATTGCCGCTCCAACCCTCGCAACCCTGACCGCCGTGACATTCGCCCGCGACGGTCAGCATGGGTGGGCGGTGGGCCATGATGCCAGTGTGTTGGCCACGGTTGACGGCGGACTGAGTTGGACGGTCGCCCATCAGGGCCCGAACCTTGAGGTATCCTACCTAGATGTATGTGCGGCCGACGAAAACACCATAATTGTCATCGGAGCCTATGGTCTGGGCCTGCGCAGTCTGGATGCGGGGAAATCATGGCAACCCCTCGTGGTGCAGGATTCTGATTCCCATCTCAATTGCATCACCCGTGGGAACAACGGCACGCTCTACATCGCCGGCGAACGGGGCACTTTGTTGCGCTCGAAAGACCGGGGCGAGACATGGGAGAATATTGCCTCGCCCTACGACGGATCTTTCTACGGCATCCTTCCGCTTTCGGACACCGAACTCCTAGCCTATGGTCTCCGCGGACATATCTACCAGTCCCTCGATGACGGCGACAACTGGACCAGTGTGCCCATAGCCACACACCCGTTGCTCGCCGCGGCATGTGTCCTGGGTCCCAAGAATATCGTGCTCGCCGGACAGGCCCGCGCGTTTCTGATCAGCCGGGATGGTGGATCGACCTTCACCCCCTGGGCCCAGACCCAGACCACTGGAGTCGCGCAGTTGTTGTTGACGACCGAGGGTCGGCTCCTCGCCTTTGGTGAATCCGGCGTCACGTTCCTGCAGGAACCCTGAATCATGCAGACCAAACTGGATCATTTTTCCCGGTGGATATTCCACCATCGACTCACCCTGGTCATCGGTTTTGCGCTCTTGACCCTCACCATGGGCTGGTTCGCCGCGCAGACCCGCGTCGATGCGAGTTTCAACAAAATGCTGCCGCAGCAGCACGAATACATCAAAAATTTCCTGAAGTATCAGGAGCAGTTTGGCGGGGCCAACCGGGTGGTCATCGCACTGACCACCAAACAAGGGAGCATCTTCACCCCCGAGTTTTTCAAGACCCTCAAGGATGTCACCGACGAGGTGTTTTACATGCCCGGGGTTGACCGCACGCAGGTGCAGTCCCTTTTTACCCCCAATGTCCGTTACATCGAGGTGGTGGAAGATGGCTTTTCGGGAGGCAATGTCATCCCCGCTGATTTTGAACCCACCCCCGAGGGCTTTGCCCGCGTGCGTGAAAACATCATCAAATCCGGCAAGGTGGGTCAGCTGGTCGCCAATGATTTCTCCGGCGCAATTGTCAGCGCCCAGCTGCTGGAAATTGATCCCGCCACCGGCCGGCGTCTCGATTACACACAAGTTTCCGAATATCTGGAAAAGAACATCCGGCAAAAGTATACCTCCTCAGGCGACATTGATGTCGCCCTCGGCATCCATATCATCGGTTTTGCCAAAGTCATCGGTGACGTCAGCGACGGGGCACGCAATGTCATCTTTTTCTTCGCAATCTCCTTTGTCATCACCTCGATTCTGGTTTGGCTCTACTCGCGCTCCTGGCGCCTGACGATTCCCACCATCGTCTGTTCCCTGACTGCGGTCGTGTGGCAAATGGGGGCACTCAATGCCCTGGGCTTTGGCTTGGATCCGATGTCGATTTTGGTGCCGTTCCTGGTTTTTGCGATTGGGGTCAGCCATGCCGTGCAGATGGTTCGGGCCTTTCGCATGGAGGTGTTCCGGGGCAATACCAGTATGGAAGCCGCCGAATCGGCGTTTCGACAAATTCTTGTCCCCGGCGGCGTGGCCCTGATCACCGACACCATCGGGTTTATCACCATGCTGGTGATCAATATCCCCATCATTCAGGAACTCGGGATTACGGCCAGCCTCGGCGTCGGCGTCATCATCATCACCAATCTTTTCCTCCTGCCCATTTTACTCTCGTATCAAAAACTGCCCGCCAACTACGGCACCAAGGTGCGTCTGATAACCACCACTGCCACTCCGCTCGAGGTCGGTGCGGTGCGGAGTGCCACCGCCGACAAACTTTGGCGTCGACTGCTGCTGGTGACTGATCCCCGGATTTCGATTGTCATCATCGTGGTCTGGTTTGCCGCCGGGGTATATGGTTACGTCAAATCCAGTGAGGTGCGCATTGGCGATCTGCAAAGCGGGGTGCCGGAACTCCGGCAGGGTTCCCGTTACAATTTGGACAGCGCGATGATCACCGAGCGATTCAGCATTGGGGTGGACATGATTTCCGTGCTGGTCGAAGCCGGACCGGATGCTTGCGTGGACTATGACGTTGTTTCCCTCATGGATCGCTTTGAAGGCGTCATGCGGGAAATCCCCGGCGTGCAGTCGGTCATCAGCCTCAGCTCGGTCGCCAAGGTGATCAATGCCGGGTTCAATGAAGGTTCGCTGAAATGGCGCGTCCTGCCCCGCAATCCGCAAATCCTGGCTCAAGCCGTCTCGCCCATAGAAACGTCCACCGGTCTGCTGAACAGCAATGGCAGTGTGATGCCCGTGCTGATTTTTCTGACTGACCACAAGGCCGAGACAATCCGGCAGGTGGTTGACGCCGTGAAGAAATTTCGCACGGCCAACGCCAATCCCAAGGCAAAATTCCTGCTCGCCAGTGGCAATGTCGGTGTCATGGCGGCGACCAATGAAGTGGTGGCGGCCGCACAACGCCCGATCCTTTATTGGGTGTTTGGCACCGTGATTGTCCTGTGCCTGATCACCTTTCGTTCCATCCGCGCCACCCTTTGCATTGTGCTCCCCCTGGCCATCGTATCCTTCATGGCTTATGGCTTGATGGCCTGGCTGGATATCGGACTGAAGACTTCAACATTGCCGGTGGTTGCCCTCGGCGTGGGAGTCGGAGTGGATTATGGCATTTACATCTTCTCGAAACTGCAAAATGCCCTCAAACAGGGCGAGTATTTCGAGGAATCACTCTATGCCGCCTATACGCAGACCGGTAGTGCCGTGGTCTTTACCGGTCTGACCCTGGCCATCGGAGTCAGCACCTGGATGTTCTCCGATTTGAAATTCCAGGCGGACATGGGCCTGCTGCTCAGTTTCATGTTTTTGGTCAACATGCTGGGCGCCATCGTCCTTCTGCCGGCCATGGCGCGCTGGCTCTATCGTCACCATACAGGGCGGGCCAAACTTGCCTTGCCCCTGAAGCCGGTCCCACCGCTTTGACGGACCGGCATCTTTGGGCTGGCAAACCCCGCCGTCGGCCAGTGTCCTTTTCCGCATGGCCGACGATTTCCCCAAGCGATTTTTGACCGACAGTCAGCGCCGTGTGGTTGGATATGCTCTCACCATGTTGGGACTCCTGGGCATTGCGGCACTTCTGGTGATCAGCTTCATCGCAATGGGACGCATGGCAGCGTTTTTCTCCGGCGTGCTTTGGCCTCTGGCCTGCGCCGGCGTCCTCGCCCTGATGCTGCGTCCCATTGTTGAAATTGGTGAAAGACGCCTCGGTTTGCGCCGGATGGCTTCGGTCATTCTCCTCTACGGTTTGTTTTTGATTTTCACTGCCGGTCTATTGGTGCTGTTGGTGCCTCCCTTGGTGGACCAGATATTGGATTTCGTCGGCTACGCCCCGACCCTTTGGAAAAATGTCACCGCCTATGCCAGCCGGGTCTATCCCGAGTGGATTGCCCTCATTCAGCGCCAGATGGAAAACCCCACGGTGCGGCAGGTCGTCAGCAATCTGACCGACGAAATGAACGGCCTGCTTTCCCATGCTCTGCCCTCGCTCAAGGCGGCCGGGATTGGCCTCCTCGGGGTCTTTGCCTTTGTCGCCCATCTGGCCATTGTGCCGATTTATTTGTTTTTCTTCCTCCTTTCCCGGGGTGAGCCGACCCATGACTTGGGCGATCATCTCTCCTTTCTCAGTCGTTCGGTGCGCGATGATGTCATTTTCCTGGTCGATCAATTCATCGCGATCGTGGTTTCATTTTTCCGTGGCCAGTTGCTCATCGGCTTGATCATGGGGTCGCTGTTGGCGTTGGGCTTCACCCTCGTGGGGTTGAAATTTGGCCTGTTCATCGGTTTGGTCCTCGGGATTCTGAATATCATCCCCTACCTGGGCACCATGATCGGCCTCGCCGTCACCCTGCCATTGGCTTTTTTCCAGCCTGGAGGAGGTTGGCAACTGCTGGGTCTCGTGTTGTTGGTCAAAATTATAGTTCAGAACATCGAGGGCTGGGTTTTGACGCCCAAGATCATGGGAGACCGCACAGGCCTGCACCCCGTCACCATCATCGTAGCAATCTTTTTCTGGGGCACGGCCTTTGGTGGCGTGTTGGGCATGTTGTTTGCCATTCCCTTGACCGCGTTTTTCGTGACCTTGTGGCGCTTGTTGCGACGCAAATATTTTGATGTGACACCCGCTTGAACGTGAGTCGTGTGAACGATTCAACGCGACGAATTGCGTCATGACCTGGCAGGTAAAATTCCGCAAAGGACTTTGGGTTCCCTTGGCAGATTGCTGGTTGGACGCCCAGTTTTCCACCCCGCGTGCCGTGGTGTCCCACGCTCATTCCGACCATGTCGGGCGTCACAAGGAACTGATTTGCTCACCGCCCACCGCCCGGTTGCTGCGCGCCCGGTTGCCGGGTCGACGCATCGAGCATGTTCTGCCATATGGTCAGACTGAGGCCCTGACCGCGGAGGTGGCGATCACGCTTCATCCGGCCGGACACATTCTCGGATCCAGCCTTATCGAACTGCGGGGAGCACCGGGCACGCTTTTGTATACCGGTGATTTCAAATTGCGTTCCAGCCTGGCTGCCGAAACTTGCGCGACTCCGCGGGCCGATCTCCTCATCATGGAAACCACCTTTGGTTTGCCTAAGTATGTGTTTCCCGCGGACGCTGAAGTCATCGGCAAGATTGTCGCCTTCTGTCGGGAGGCAGTGGCCGAAGGCCGGGTGCCGGTTCTGTTTTGCTACAGTTTGGGCAAGACCCAGGAAGTGCTGCGGGCCCTGCAACCCGCAGGCCTGCCGGTCATGTTGCACGACAGTGCACTGCGCCTGACCCGGATCTATGAGCAGTTTGGTTACATTTTCCCACCCTACCGTGATTTTGATGCCAACACCGTGGGCGGCCACGTGGTCATCTGCCCTCCTCCACAGCAAAAAAACAACGGCCTGCTGCGCCATATTCCTGCTCGGCGCACGGCCATGATTTCCGGCTGGGCCCTGGATTCCGGCGCCACCTACCGTTACCGGTGTGATGCGGCCTTCCCCCTTTCCGATCACGCTGATTTCAATGATCTGATCCAATTTGTCGAAAAGGTGCAGCCCAGGCAGGTGCTCACTTTGCACGGTTTCGCGCGGGAGTTTGCCCGCACCCTGCGCGAACGGGGTTGGGATGCCTGGGCCTTGGGACAGGAAAACCAACTCGATCTGGCCCTGGGTGCACCCGCCAGAAATTGACGCCAGTTCACCCGCACTTATCCTCCCTCGCGTGGTCCAAACTTTCTCCATGATCAATTTCTCCGGTTTCCATTACCTGTTTTTCCGGTCCGCCCTGCTGTTGGCCCTGCTGGTCAATCCGCTTCGAGCAGCCAATCTGGCCTTGGGCAACGGCGAACAAATGACCTTCCGCGTCGGCTGGGGGATCTTTATTGGCGCAGGTGAAATTAAAATCGGAGCCGAATTGGAAACCGATCATGAGCAACCCCAATTGCGAGTCACCACCACCACCGCCACCCGGGGATTCCTGAAGAATTTCTTCCCCTTTGAAGCGCGCAGCGAAGCAGTGTTTGATCCCCGGGATGGATTGCTGTTGCGGTCAGTCGAAACGAGCAAATCCAAGCGCAAGGAAACCCGTCAAACTCTGGAATTTGACTATGCGAACCGCACGGCCCTTTACGACAATGCCATTGAAAGTGAGAAATCCAAGGAGTTGCAGGTGCCCGACGGTAACCCCATGGATCTGATCACGAGTTTGGTGCAGACCCGCGCTTGGGATTTGCAACCGGGTCAAAAGCAGGACACCCTGGTCATTTTTGATGACGATTTCTATGAGTTGACCATCTACGCCGAGGGTTACGAAACGCTCCGCACACCCCTGGGCGAATTTAACACCCTGGTGTTGGTGCCGCGGATGGAAAAAACCGCACCCAAGGGAATGTTCAAACGCGGCTCAACCGTAAAGGTCTGGATCTCACATGATGAAAGACGCTTGCCGGTGCGCTTTGAAGTTGAATTCAAATTCGGTGCCGGCGTGGCCACTCTGGTCGACTACACTCCGCCCCTTGCTTTGCCGGTTGAACCAAAGCTGCCAACCGTGGCCTTGGAGGTCGCGCCTCATGCAACGAATCCTTGTCCTTAGAGGCGGTGCACTGGGTGACTTCCTGGTTACGCTGCCCGCCTTGCAGGCTCTGCGCGAGCAATGGCCCCAGGCGTGGATCGAGCTGATCGGCAATGCCACTGCCGCCTCGTTGGCACTTGAAAGTGGTCTGATCAACCGGGCGGAATCACAGCACACAGGCCCCTGGCACGGACTGTTCACAGACAAGTTGTCCCCTGACTTGCGTTCACGCTTGGCTGGTTACGACCTCATCCTGAGTTACTGGCCCGATCCGGAAGGTGAGATTGCCCGTCATTTCCCCCTGCGGGAAAATCAAATTTTCCTGTCCGCTCCTGCCCGACCGGACGTGGGACCCGCCGCCGTTCATTACAACGGCCTGCTGCAACGGATCGGCATTCGGCAACCAGCCCCCCTGTTCAACTTGCGCTCGCCCACCGGGGAAAATGGCCCCCTGGCCGTGCATCCCGGCAGCGGATCGACCGGGAAAAACTGGCCACTTGAACGCTGGCAACAACTGATCAATTGGCTGCAGGTCGTCTACTCCCGTCCCGTGCATGTCATCCGCGGCGAAGCCGAGTCCGGAGTTGCGCTGGATGCTCGGGGCCAAGTTTGGCAGAATCTCCCTTTAGGGGAACTGGCGGATCGTCTGGCAACCTGCCAGTTGTTTATCGGTCACGACTCTGGGGTCAGCCATCTGGCGGCCTCCTGCGGCACCAGGGGCGTTGTTTTGTTCGGTCCGAGTGATCCCACCATCTGGGCGCCGCCGACTTCGCGTTTCACCGTCGTGCAACAAGGGGCCACCATGTCCACCATAACTCTGGAGGATGTCAAAACCGCCGTGCGCTCGTGCGGCGCGATTTGACGGAGGGCTTTTCCCGACATCGGCAGGCTCTGCTTTTCGAAATGCGGCACCTCGCCTTGCCTTTTCCCGTGGCGGGAGGACAGAATGGTCCCTCCTTGATCATTCTATCTGAACAAAATCCAAATTCAGGCATGACTTTTCTGGATTGAGCTCCATTACGCTCCAAACAGTGAATGCGAAACCGGGAGGCAAAGGGAGTCCAAGTCCGTTACGACGCAACCTGCGCTTGTGTCTGTGGGATGGCATCAACGCCATGCCGCTTACCTTGCTCAGCCAGCCGGGAAACATCGTGTTGGCCGCATTGCTCACCGGCATCTTTCATCTTTCAGCCCGGAATTACGGTCTGATCGTCTCTCTGCCCTTCTGGTTCAATTTTCTTCAGGTGCTGATCACGCCTTTGCTGGCGGAGCGACTGGATGCCCGCCGTCTGTGCATCATCAGTGCCTGGATGCACTGCCTTGGCTGGATTTTTCTAACCGCGGCCATGCCTTTCCTCCCCATGACCGACACCCCTCAGACGTTTTGGGTGTTCGCGATCGGCTTCTCCGTAATTTCCATGTCCAGTGCGATCAATGGTGTCGCTTGGAACGGCTGGATGCAGGAAGTGGTTCCGGGTCGCCTGCGCGGCAAATATTTCGGCGCGCGTAATCGTCTGCTCTACGTGTCGATGATCACCTTCCTGTTGTCGGTCTCAGGACTGCTGGCGCTGATGGATGGTTCACTGGTCGCCTACATGGTGTTGTTCGGACTGGCCATCGTCCTGCGCGTGTTCTCGGTGTTTGCCCAACAGCACATGACCTTGGGCACCGGTCGCCAGAAGGTCGCACCCCAGTTGCGCTGGCAGGATCAGGTGCGCAGTGTGCGGGCGGATCCCGTGCTGGTTAAATTCATCGGGTTTGCCGCCTTGATGGGGTTTACCATCAATTTGTTCGGTCCGTTCTTTCCCGTGTTCATGTATGAGGAGCTTCATATCACGGTGGCCAAGGCCAATTGGATTCTGCTCTTCGGCCCTCTCGGGGCCGCCGTCTCCTTTCCGGCCTGGGGACGCCTGGTGGATAAGTTCGGCAATATCCCGGTCATGGTTGTCGCCCTCGCGCTCTGGCAAATATTCAATTTCATCTGGTGCTTCGTCGATACCGGCAACGTTTGGCTGCTCTACGTGGTCTCCACGACCGGCGGCCTGTTCAGTGCCGGCTATGGCATCGGAGTATTCAACCTGCTGTTGAAGCTGACCCCGCCCACCGCCCGGACGATGACCATCGCCCTGTTCGTTTCCATTTCCTGTTTGGCCGCAGCGATGGGACCGCCGTTGGGGGGTTACATTATCAGTGTGGCCAAGGCACGCGGTTTCGACCCACTCACCATCTACCACGTCGCGTTTGTTTTCGCCCCGGTATTCAGTCTCTTGAACTGTCTGGTGCTGCGGCACATTCGGGAGGCCCAGGCTGCCCGGATCACTGATGTTGTGGGCGCCATGCGCAACGTGCGCACGGTTGCCTCACTTTTCGGCCTGTCGTTTTTGGTCAACCAAGTGTTTTATCGCAGTGGCACCCGCCGCCGCCGCGCCGAAACCTGAATGCCCCCGCCCCGCACCATATTCACGTCACCAACATGCTCGCGCGTCTGAAGTGGACCGGACCCATGAGGATTGAACACTCCGCCCCCCCCCCTGCGGTCCCAGCATGAACTGAATACCCGGATGAAAAAAATCATAACCATTCTTGTTCTGCTGCTGGTGATCTCGGCTGGGTATCTGGGCTATCGTGGTTACGGGGATTATCAGTCTGAATTGGCGGCCAACTTGGAACGTCGGCGCATGCTGGCCGAGAAGGCCTCCCTGGAGGAGCAAAACCGGTTGGTTCAAGCCGAGTTGGAAGCTCACCGCATGGCTGAACTGCAGGCCCGGCAAGCCGCTGATCAAAGCGCTGCGGAACTCATTCGCCGCAGGGCCGAACAAGCTGCGGCGGAAGCGGCACGCCTGGCCGCAGAAAGAGAACGTGACCGCATGCAGGCCGAGACCGATCAGCTCAGGCAGGCCAAGGAAGCCGCCCAGGGTGAAGC
>JAIPJW010000025.1 GCA_021734075.1 Cephaloticoccus sp. | reverse complement strand
GCACTCTATCGCATGGTGCATCGCGAAAGTGACATTCAAGAAATTGATAACTAGGCAACAATCCAAAATGAGGGGCTCCAATCAGGAATTCTGGGAAAAGCGTTACCTGAACAAGACCACGCCGTGGGATTATCGCGGCGTGCCGCCGGCGTTCACTGCATTTCTGCAACGCAACCCAAGCCCTGGTGCCGTGCTCATCCCGGGTTGCGGGTTGGGTCACGAGGTCAAAGCGTTTCATGCCGCTGGATGGCAAACCCTCGCCATCGATTATGCACCCACGGCGGTTGCCCAGGCCAAGGACCAACTCGGCCCCTTGGCTTCGTTGGTCAGGCAAGCCGATTTCTTTGGCGATGATCTGGACGGGGCCTACGACCTGATTTACGAACGCACCTTTATTTGCGCCCTTGCTCCGAAACTATGGCCGACCTGCGTGGACCGACTGCGGCAGCTTCTCCGCCCCAAGGGGATTCTCGCCGGATTCTTTGTTTATGGGGCGGAAGATGAAGGACCGCCCAATCCATTTTCCGACCTGGACCAAGCGCGCGCCTTGTTCTCGGGCTTTGAACTGATCGCCGACCACCCCATCCCCGAAGCCGAATCCCAGCCCATGTTCGCCAACCGCGAACGCTGGCAGGAGTGGCGGCTGACCGAGTCCCCCGCTGATGGATCGACTGGGGAAAGACCGCGCGAGTGTCCTTGATTTCAATCCCCGATCCGCTCGAAGCGCGGCACTGGACGACCATCGATTTCTACGGTTTCGGCAAACATACCCGCCGGACGCACCCAGCGTCCGCGTTCTCCGTAAAGCGCATCGTAGACCACCATGGGCTCAAGCGTTTCCGAGTGACGGGCAAGACCGATTACCCGGTAATCGTTCCCCTTGTAGTGGCGGTAAAGCCCCGGGACCGGTTCGGTGGGCAGCGGCGGAAGTTCACTCATGGCACGAACGCACCACACCACCCCCCAGGTTGCAAATCATCGCTGGAAAACTTTAACCATTGGTGGCTGGTCCAGCGCAACCGGTGTCACTCCGAACCGGGCCAAGATAAGACAAGTTGAAAACAAGATATGCGGATTTTCCAATCTCGCGGTCTGGCGGGGCGGTTTCTTCACTTGGTCGCCAGATGTGCCGCGCCGGACAATGCCAACCATGCCCTGAATCTTTAATTCGTTGATCAACCATAATCCAGAACCCCGTCGGTCTAGGCCATGACACTCCATCGTAAGTCATCACGGCAACTTACGCTGCTTAGTGCCTTGATTGCACTGGTGGCGGCCATGGTGATGAGCATGTCTTGGGAATGGCTCGAAACCGCGGAAGATCTTTCGATTGACCTGCGCTACCAAGCCCGGGGTGAAACTGTAAGTGCGCCGGATTCGATCATTGTTGGCGTCGCCGATTCCAGTTTCACCATCGCATCACGGGCCCCGGAAATTGCCCGGCGTGAATCGGTGCTGAACGCAATGTCCGCCGACTGGCCCTGGGATCGTTCAGTCTTTGCCGCACTGGTGAAAAAATTACGTGCCAGCGGGGCGAAGCTGATCGTTTTCGATATCGTGTTCGCGGCGGAGACAGCGGGGGATGCTGAGTTTGCCCGGGCGCTCACGCAGCCCGGAGCGCCGGTCGTCCTGGCTTCCTGGTGGCAGGAAGCCCACTCCTCCATGGGGGAAGGCACCATTGTCCTGGTGGAACCCCGGGAGGAATTTCTGCGGGCCAACGGCAACCGTTCGGGTTATGCCAATGTCTGGCCGGATGATGACGGGACGCTGCGCAAATTGACCGCGACCATGCAAGCAGCGGAACTGTTGGGCGGCACCGTGACTCCCTCCGGTTACCGCTTGCCTTCCCTCGCCTTTGCCGCCGCCACCCAACTGCAACCGGACCTCCCCGAGCGCGGCGGCTACATCAACTATCGCCATGTGCCCGGGAGCATCCCCACCCTGCCAATTGAAGACCTCTTTCTGCCGGACCGTTGGCAGGGTTCTTGGTTGGAAGGGGGAAAGCTATTCCGGGATCGCATCGTCTGGGTCGGTCCGCTCTCGGAAATTCGTTTCAAGGATTATCACGCCACCCCCTTGGGTCGTATGCCCGGGGTCGAAACCCAGGCCCAGGCTTTGGCCACCTTTCTGCATGGTGCCCCGCTTCAACCCATGAGCCGGACCACCCGCCATGCCTGTGTATGGGCCCTGGCCCTGGTCGCCGCCCTGGCCATGTGGTCCTGCCGGCGGGTGTCGCTGCAGTTGCTGGTGGCTGGCAGCGGGGTGCTGGTTTGGGGCGCGCTGGCCCTGATCCTGTTTAATCGCGCCGGTTTGATCCTGCCGGTGGTCGCGCCCTTGGGGGCCTGGGTGCTCGCCAGTGGCGGCGGTCTGGGCGTGCGTTTCATCACCGAGCAGCGGGAGCGTCGTCGGATTCGCGCGGTCCTCGGCCGGTATGTTTCGGAGGAAGTGGCCGGAATCATTGCTGATCAACCCGACAAATTCAGCCATGCCTTGAGCGGGGAGCGCCGCGAGGTCACCGTATTGTTCGCCGACGTGGGTGGTTTTACGAGCTGGGTGGAATCGGCGGAACCGGAAGCCTTGGTGGCGCAGCTCAACGAATATTTTCACGCCATCGTGGATTGCGTGCTGGCCGAGGGCGGCACGCTGCAGAAATTCATTGGTGACGCCGTGCTGGCGGTTTGGGGCGATACGCGCACCAATGGGCCGACCCAGGATGCCGCGGGTGCCGTGACTGCGGCCATCAAAATGCAGGAAGCGGTGGCGCGACTCAATCAACAGTGGACCAACCAATCCGACCGGCGCCCCATCAATATCGGCATTGGCCTGCATCACGGCGTCGCGATGGTCGGCAATGTGGGCCACCCGCAGCGCATGGAATTCACCGTGCTGGGCGATGTCGTCAACGTGGCCGCCCGGCTTGAGACCGCCAATCGCCAACTGGGCACCGGCATCTTGGTCAGCGAAACGATTCGCGATCTCCTCGCGTCCACCCAGCGTTTTCTGCCGCTCGGACCCACCGTCTTCAAAGGCAAGAGCGAGGCCGTCTCGGTCTATGTGCCCTTGGGTGCAGTGCAGACCGGCGCGCCGCCATGGTTGGCCGAGGCGGAAACCGCGCATCAGGCATGGCTCGCCGGTGATTTCTTTGCGGCAGCCCAGGCCTATGATCAACTGGCGGTCCCCCCGTCACCCCATCAGGGATTTTTCCAACAGCGGGCCAACACGGCGCGGCACTTCAGCCAAACCCCTCCGGAAAATTGGCAGGGCATCCACCGCCTGGAGAACAAATGACACCCCTTTGCCTATCATGAAAAACATCCTTTTATTCGCCCTCCTGGGCAGCGCGGTCCAGGCGGCAAATCCCCTCGCCTTGGAAGAGTCGGTGGTCATCGAGGCCGTCAATGACGTAACCCACATTGCGATGCCGTCGGGGCGCACCGAACCGGCCATCGTGCAACTGCGTCTGCAATCCCCCGATCTATTGCAGACGGGCCGGCAATCCCGGGCGGAATTGGAAGCAGCCGACGGCACCATCACCCGACTGGGCGCCAATACCCTGTTCGCCTTTGATCGCGCCACGCGCACCCTGCAACTGGAACGGGGCAGCCTGCTGTTTCATTCTCCCACCGGACGGGGAGGTGGCACCGTGCGTTCGCCCTCCGCTTCCGCTTCGGTGCTCGGGACCACCATCATTGCCGCGGCCACCCCCGATGGCGGCTTCAAGTTGCTCGTGCTCGAGGGTCGGGCCCAGGTGGATTTTGCCAATGGCAACCGACAACAGCTCAACGCCGGACAACTGTCCTTCGTGCGACCGGGGGTTGGTGGCATCGGCACGCCCGGCCCGGTCATGAATTTCGACCTGGCTCAACTCGTGTCCAATTCACGTTTGGTTCAGGGCTTCAAACGGCCCTTGCCATCGGCCGGAAAAATCGACCAAGCGGTGCAGCAACAGAGCCGCTCCGTGGGCCAGGGCAAATACATCACGACCGGATTTCTGGTCTTTACCGCCACCAGTGACACCCAGGTCAACGGCATCGAGGCAGCTGGTCCGGATGCCGATGATACGTTGAAAGGTGCCTTCTCGGCCCATCAACGGCTGGCCCTCAACACCCCTGTCACGCTCCAAAGTTCCTCATTGCCCGAGGTGCGCATGTTTCGTGAGCCCCTGTTAGTGCCCAGCACGGAGGAACCGTTCCTGAATCTGGAATCCGATATCCTGATCACCGGTTTGCTTGGCTCCACCATCACGGTCAACAGTCCGAGCCTGAGTCTCGCGGGGTGGAATGTGCCCGGGTTCAATCTGGTGGGAAAACAATCGGTGAATTTCCTCGGGTCCACCAGTTTCGATGACCTGAGCGAGGTGGATTACATACGCATATTCTCCCCCCTGATCACGGTGCCTCAGGGAGCCACGCTCACCGCCAATTTCCCCGCCACCTCCACCCTTACCACGTTCTATTTCGACACCAGTCAGACGCTGAGTCTCAGCGGGGGCAGCATCAGCAATTTGACCGGGGGTCTGCTGTTGCAGTCGCATGACGCCGACTTGCTGCTCGACCATGAAAGCCTCCATGCCGGGGGCCCGATCGGTGCCGCCACCGTGGTGCCCAGTGCCATCAATATCGATGCCCCTCTGGGACGACTGGTGGTCAATGGGGGCACCATGCGCGCGGTAAGCGGCAATTTCGCCGCGTTGGCCCGGGAACTTGCCCTCACCGGCACGACCTTCGAACTGGCCGGTGATTTTTGGGCTGATTCCGGCACCACCGCCCAGCTGGAAAATCTTACCTTTACCAACCTGCCGGCTGCCGCGGTTTTTCAAACCACGGCCGTCGACGCTATCACGCTGTTGAATATGCGCTTTAACGGCTTCACCGAAATAAACCTCGGTGCACGCACCCTGGCTCTGGAGGATGTTCACTTTCCTGATGGCTCGATCGTGCGGCTCGTCAGTGAACAGGGTCAATTGGCGCCGCAACCCAATACCGGACAAACCGTGCAACCGGGGATGGTCAACTTTGTGCATGCCGTCACCTATGCGGATCAACCCGCCCAGGATTTCGTCGCCAAGGCGGCGGGAGGCACCGGGCAGCAGGCCAACCGTATCACCATCAGCACCCCTCAACCATGATGCACCGTCGTTCATACCTGCTCGTTGGTGTCATCGCATTGTCGGTGCATTCATTGTCAGCGCAACCCGGCATGGACCCGGGACAAACCAAAATCCCTGAACTTTTCGCCGGTGAATTGGAAGATGTAGGTCCGCAATATTTGCTCCTGCCCAAAGCGAGTCGTCAGGCCTGGGAGTTATGGACCGACCTGGAAATAACCGGCACTTCCAATGCCACGCTGGTCAACGAAAACCCCAAGTTTTCCACCATCACCGCAGTGCAGGCCGGCGTGATCTGGCATGCCCCGGTCACCCCCCGGTGGACCGGTCAATTCACTTGGGAAGTCGGCGCCCGGGCCCAAACCTACCGCTACGGTTATCTCACGGGGATGAAAAAGATCATCAACTATGTGGAGGTTGATCGCAACAATTTCGATCTTGTCGGGGTGCAGGTGCGGGGCACGTGGTGGCGCGACCATTGGCTGGCAAGTGCCGGACTGCGCACTTCGACCATGCATAATCGCGCAGCCAATCACACTTTTTACGAGGAGCTCGCCTTGGAGTGGCAGTTGTTCCGGACCTGGTCGTTGAATCCAAACCGCACCCTGGCCGCGGGACTGGAAGGCGCGGGGCGACTGACCAACACCGATTCCTACGGTATCCTGCCCAAGGGTTGGAACGACCGCCTGGAACAGGGTCTGTTTGCCGTGCTGGATCAAGGCTTTGGCAATGGATGGTATCTCCAACCAGCCCTGCGAGTGTTGGCCAGTCACTATACCCAATCAGATCGCTCCCGCACCGACTGGCATCTATCGGGCCGGGTCGCAGTCACCCACGAGTTGAGCCGCAATGCTGATGTGCGCCTCTCCGTCGGCTATGACCAGCGGAAAAGCACTGAGTCGGATATTTCCGATTTCAAGAAATGGGACCTGGCGCTCGCCCTGAGCGCGAGTTGGCACTTCTGAGCTCAACGCAACCTCCCAGCTACGGGTTGCAAAGCACGGTTTGACGGCTTTGCTAGACTAAAGTCTGTGCTTGGTATGGCAATCGTCATCATTTGGGGACAATTGCCAATTAACATACCGGTAAAATTTCACTTTAAATCCAATGGTGATATAAGCAATACATGACGGGGATGAGAATCGTGCACCCATGCTTCCTCCGCCTAGGCTACGGCTTTTGCATGTGTTTGCTCATAGGATCTGTTTCCGCACGTGAATGGCGACAACTCGATGCCGGCGATTTTATAATATATAGCGATGCTTCAAACGCGAAAATCGAAGATCTGGCACTCGATTATTCCGCCTATATATTGACTTTGCGAACACTGATCCTGGAGAAACAGGACCTACCCCACGTGACGTTAGTGCTTTTTGACCGACCGAAGGACATGGCCCACTATGCTGAAGCCGCGGACAACAAGTGGTCTCGTAAGATCCCCATCGGAACTGTTTACCAAGTGGATCGCCAGCCGTTGGTTGCTCTGGCTGATGTGCGCAAAAAAGAGGAACTATTCCAGGCGTTAACCGGTTTTCAAACCGGACCACTGATTGCTTTGACCGGATTCAGTCCTCCGCCTTGGTTGCATCAAGCGGTCGGTTCAATCCTTGCCTCCATGGAAAGAACAAACCAAGGCGTGCAACTGGGCGTCGACCGACGCGGTTATCGCGAAGAACTGCAGCAACCAAGCAGCAACTCCTGGGAGAGATTTTTTACCGGCAAGTGCGACCTGTATTTTGGAGTTTTCAGTAATTCCAGTAACCCCGAGCAGGCCCGAGCCTGGGCTCTGGGTCAGTTGCTGCTGCTCAACTCCAAGGGTCAAAGCGTGGAACGTTTTAAAGATTTAGCCGGCCATCTCACTCATGAAGTCATGACCGAGTCCGCGATGGGAAAAATCCTCGATCCGCACGGTGAAACCTTGGACATGCAAATTGCACAGTTTGCCCAGAGAAATCCCGCGGCTCGCACAATTCCCTTTGATCCAAATGACTTCAGGCAAAGTTGGAGCTTTCAACCTGTTGAGCCATGGAAACTGAAATTGGTTTATGCAGAGATGCTGATTGCCGGCAAGAGAGCAGATGAGGCCCGCGTGCTACTTGATGAAGTCAAGGCGCAGAATCCCAATCGGCCGGACTTAATGGTGGCAGAAGCTCACTATGAGTTGGCCATGGGGAATATTCAGGCCGCTATTGCCCTCTATGATGCATTGGCTTCTGCGTATCCCGGAAATATCGCCTTTGGGTTGATGTCTGCATTACTTGACATCGATCCCCAAGGCACCCGGTTGAACAGCCGTTTCTTCCTAAATAACGAGAGTTATGTCGAAACCAGAAATCCCACAAATACCGTCAGAAAACTGCGTTCAGTCATCAAAATAGATCCGGGCTTCAAACTGGCTTATGTTCTGCTGGGGCGCATCTTCCAATCCCTGCCAGTCATTGACGAAAGTATGATTGGTGAATTGGGACCAGGCATAGCCAATACCTACTACGGATCAGGCACCAGATTCTACCGTGCAAAATTACTGGATCGCATGGGCAGGCACGACGAAGCAAACGAGGATTATCGCGTCCTTTCTGCCAGTTCCAATGCGTATCATTTTGGCCAAAAGTCACGCCTGCACCTGGCCAACGCCAAGGTCTCCTCTGATGCGCGAACGCTGAATGAATTGCTTAACAGCAATCGTGATGTCGAGGCCACCGCACTGATCAATCAAGCGCTGACCGATCCCATCACCAAGATCCACACTGCCCAATATCAACGTTTCCTGACCGTAATCGAGGAAAGACAGGCTTGGAGGGAAATATCACGACTCATGACCAATCAACAGTGGAGCGAAGTTCCTGCCAAGGCCGATGCCTTTTGCAAAACCTATCCGCGTAGCAATCTGAGACGTGGGGTTGAAAAAATGGGTGAGTCAGCCCAGCGCATGCTGAACGACTCCCACTAATCAACTGTAATCAAATTTGCATTTCACCAATCAGACTGCACTTTTGGGGCCTGCATGAATTCCGCCATTCCTGTCACTGTCCTCACCGGCTTCCTCGGCGCCGGCAAGACCACCCTCCTCAATCGCATTCTCACCGAGCAACACGGCAAGAAGATCGCCGTCATTGAGAATGAGTTCGGCGAGGTCGGCGTGGACAACCAGCTCGTGATCCAGAGCGACGAGGAAATCTTCGAGATGAACAACGGCTGCATCTGCTGCACCGTGCGCGGCGACCTCATCCGCATCCTCGGCCGCCTGCTCAAACGCAAGGACAAGCTCGACGCCATTTTGATCGAGACCACCGGCATGGCCAATCCCGCCCCGGTCGCGCAGACCTTTTTCACCGACGACGAGATGAAGACCCGATTCCGGCTCGATGCCATCGTGACGGTCGTCGACACCAAGCACATTCTCCAGCACCTCGACAGTGAGGACGAGGCCCAGAAGCAGGTCGCCTTCGCGGATGTCATCCTGCTCAACAAGACCGACCTCGTCACCCCCGAAGAGGTCGACTCGCTCGAGCAACGCATCCACGGACTGAACGCACTCGCCAAGATCCATCGCACGCAAAACTGCGCCATTGCGCTCAACCACGTGCTCGATGTCGGGGGCTTCAATCTCTCGCGCGCCACCGAGCTCGACCCGCAATTTCTCGACCAGGAATATCCCTTTGAATGGGCCGGCGCCTATCCCCTGCCCGCCGGCACCCACGAACTCGTCATCGGCCATACCGACGACGATCACGATCATGACCATGATCACGCCGGTTGTGACCACGACCACCACCACGGCGGCAACGAGAACGAACTCGATGTCGTGATCATGCGGTTGTCCGATGACGCCCTGCCCGCCGAAGTCTTGGCGAAGGCGGGCGAACCAGGGCAACCGGGTTCTACCAACCCGGCTACAGCCGCAGCCATCGAACAGGCCGTGTCCGTTTTTGGTGATTGGGAAACCCGGCTCAAGAACGGTGATCCCGTCGTTCCCGGTGCCACGCTCAACCGGCTCCTGCTTCAGGAGGGCAACGGCAAGTATCCGCTCACCATCACCGAGCCCGGTCACTTTCTGGTATTCGAGGCCTGTGGCGAACACCCGTTGCACATCCATGTGAACGATGACACGGTCAAGCCGGACTGGCAGCAGGATTTCCATGTTGCACACACCCACAACGATTCCGTCACCTCGGTCGGCATCAGCGTGCCCGGCGATCTCGATGGCAAGCGCCTCAACGACTGGATCAGTGAGCTGCTCCGCGTAAAGGGCGGCGACATCTACCGCATGAAGGGCGTGCTCGCAGTCAAGGGCACCAACAAACGGCTCGTCTTTCAAGGGGTGCACATGCTCTTCGACGCCAAATTCGAGGGCGAGTGGTCCGCGGCCGCCCCGCGCCAGAACACCCTCGTCTTTATTGGCCGCAATCTCGACCGCACCGCGTTGACCGAGGCTTTCAAGTCCTGCCTGGCCTGAGCAAGTCGAAGGGTTTGGTCTGAATTCCCCGCCGGATCAGTGTCCGAAGCCGGCCCGTGTCCGGACTCGCCTTCCGTGGCCGGTGACCCATTAATTGGATTGGTGAGCATGAGCCCCGGGAATAATCAGGATACTCCCAGCCTGCAGATACCGCTGGAACAGCGGGTGCAGGCGGAACTGGTGCGCACGGCTTACGAGGACTCACTTTATGGGGCTGTCGTCGGTGCCTTCGTGGTGCTGATTTACGGCTATGTCATGATGGCGGCGGCACCCGTGTCCATTGTGATGCTCTGGATGTCGGTCGCCTTCAGTTGCAACCTGTTGCGGTTCATCAACCGCTCCTTGTTTTTTCGTCAGGCCCGGCGAATTGATCACCTGCGTCGCTGGACCTGGTCGTATGTGGCGGTCAGTGGCCTGACCGGCCTGAGCTGGGGTGCCGCGGGCTGGATGTTTTTCTCCGTCGAGAGCTTCGGCTATCGGTTGCTCACCGTGCTCGTCCTGGCCGGGCTCACCACGGGCGCAGCCCGCCTCTTGGCGCCGATCTTCACGGCCAATGTGGCCTACTTTCTTTGCTCGATTGTTCCGTTGATGGCGGCGTTCTTCATGATCGAAGCCCTGCGGAGTCCCGCCCTTGCCGTGATGTGTGTCGCCTATATCGGCTACACGATCGTGGCCGCCCGCCAGCAATTGCGCAGCCTCCAACGCTCCATTCGTCTTGGCTACGAAAACGGCGCCCTCGTTGAGTCACTCGGCAGGGCCAAGGACAGTGCGGATCAGCTCAACCGGGGCCTTTCCGCCGAGATCGCACGCCGTCAGGTCATCGAGACCGAATTGCGCGAAGCCAGTGCCAAGGCGGAATCAGCCAACCGGGCCAAAAGTGAATTCCTCGCGACCATGAGTCATGAGATCCGCACCCCGATGAACGGCATCCTGGGGATGTTGCGGATCGTGCGGGACACTCCCCTTACCCCGGAGCAACGCGAGCAACTCGACACTGCGGCCCATTCCGCGGACACGCTGCTGGAACTCATCAATGACATCCTTGATCTGTCCAAGATCGAGGCCGGGCGACTTGATCTGGAACAGATCGCCTTTGCCCCGGAACCGACCGTTCGTTCGGTTATCGATCTGCTCCAACCCCGGGCCCGGGCCAAAGCCATTGCGCTGGTCCTGGACTATGATGCCACCATCCCGGGCGCACTAATCGGTGACCCCACCCGCCTCCGCCAAGTCCTTTTCAATCTGCTGGGCAACGCCATCAAATTTACCGAACAAGGTTCGGTCACCCTGCGCGTGAATCGACTGCCAACGGACAACAGCGCGACCGGGGATAAGCTCAGCTTTGCGGTCATGGATACAGGCATTGGCCTCGACGAGGAAACCATGAGCCGCCTGTTTCAGGCCTTTTCACAGGCCGACAGTTCGATGAGTCGGCGTTTTGGCGGCACCGGTCTTGGTCTGACCATTTCGCAAAAACTGGCCGAGGGCATGGGCGGCAAAATCACGGTGCAAAGCGTGCCCGGGGCCGGCGCCACCTTCACTTTCTCCATCCCTTTTCGCACGGCCGATGCGCAGGAGAGCAGCCGTTTGCAGGCCGAGGCAAGCAGTGGACACTGTGCCATCCCCAAACTTTCCGGTCGGGTTCTGGTGGTGGAGGACGACCGCGTCAACCAACGTGTCATCACCCATTTCCTCAACCAACTGGGGCTCGAGACCAGCCTGGCCAAGGATGGCTTTGAAGCCGTCCAGGCGGCCACGACCGCTCCTTGGGATGCGATCCTGATGGACTGCCAGTTGCCGGGGCTCGACGGTCTCGAGGCCACGCGACGCATCCGGGCCAAATTGCCCGGTCATGCCCTGCCCATCATCGCCTTGACCGCCAACGCCAGCACCCAGGACCGGGCGGCGTGTCTCGCCTGCGGCATGGATGATTTCCTCACCAAACCAATCCGGATGGAAAATTTGTCGGAAGCACTGACGAAATGGTTGGGAACACCGACCCCGCACCGCGGCTAGGGGGATCAATACCACCCGTGGCGCTCGACCAATTCGCGCAGCAGGGCCACCTGCGCCGCCGGGGTATCCGGGGCAATGGCACAGGCGGTACTCAGGATGAAGCCCGGCGACTGCATGCCGATCGCCAAACGGCGGATGACGTCGGTGCGAATTTGCTCCGGCGTGCCCAACAGCAGCACATGCACGGGATCGATGTTGCCCTTGATGAAGGCCCGGTGACCAATGCGACGGACCGCATCGGCCAATTCGACATTGCCCAGCGGCGGCGGGTCCAGGCACTCCAACCCGGCAAAACCGACATCGATGATCGCCTCCAGACGATCACCGATGGCCCCGCAAGTGTGGCAATAGCAGGGCACACCGGCACGTCGGGCTACCTCCACCACCACCGCCTGCGCCGGGGCGATGAGTTCGCGATACAATCCGGGTGATATGAAATTCTGTCCCGACCACGGCGCGGAAAAGTTGAGCGCGTCGACCCCGGCGGCGATCTGCTCCCGGGCGTGTCCCGCCACGGCCCGGGCGAATTTTTGCAGCAACACCCGGCAGCGGTCCGGCTCGGTCAGCAGGGCCTCCATGGCACCGTCGGTGCCCAGTAAATCAATCAGGTAGTCCTCGGGCGCATAAAGCGATCCATGCAAAGAAACATCCGGTCCGATGATCTGCCGGGCCCGGGTTAGTTCCGCAACACGCCCCGCCGCGCCTTCGGCCAGCTGCATCCGCAATCGCGTGGAAGGCGGGTGATAGCTGAGCTTTTCCGCGATGGTGACATGATCGAATTCACCGATCTCACGTTCCGGTGGCGCCGCATGGCTGTAGCGTGGCAGGTCATTGCGACAGTAGACGCAGGAATCCCCATTGGAAAAATAAACGACCGGTCCCTCGGCATTGGTCCGGTCAATCCGGTCCACCTGGCTTTCATCCAGGGGTGCTGCTCCGACCGCCGGGATCAGCACCCCATCGAAACCGAAACGCCGGCTGATCTCACAAAATCCCCGGGCCAAGGCCCCGTCATGATTGTGCCAAACGTCGATCGGATCCAATTCCGGCATCTGCCGCAGCACAAATCCCAGCGACGGCTGGCACATCACGGGCACGCGGTCGGGATGTTCCAGTCGCATGGCGGCAGCGATCCGTGAGCGGGAGGTATGCATGGCCTGTCCGCAACATAACCGCCCGCGCCCCACCCTCGACACAAATTTTCACGACCGGGCTCCACCACCCGAGCTTCAGCCAACCAGGGCTTAGCCTGTAAAGTAGGCAAAGCCGGATTTCCTCGCGCCAACAGGAATAATCAGCCGATTAAACGGCCCCGCAACGCGTTAAAGTTTGTCGCTGCAACCCCGGCGGGTCTAACACTCGGCCAACCCATCCCATCGATGCCTTCCCCATCCATCGAACTGCTGCCGCGTCAAATCAACCGGCAGACTCGACTTGATAATGTCGCGATCATTTATCCGGCCTCCGATCCCTGTTACCGGGACCTGGCAGATACCCTGGCCGTCGCGTTGGCCGCATCCGGCGTCACCCGCCCGGAATGTGTCACCGATCTCGCGCTCATGCCGGAGCGCAGCATACCGCTCCCGGACACCTATCGGTCACGAACCCTGATCGTGCTCGGCAACCTCAACACCAACCGCACGCTCCAGCCCCTCTACGCCAATTTCCTCTGTTCCACTGATGCGACCTATCCGGGGGGCAATGGCTTTGATCTGCGCACGCTCGTCAATCCCTACGGCACGGGCACCAATCTTGTGTTGGCGGGCGGGAGCAACTTGCGCGGTGTCGAGCGGGCGGTGGCCAAACTGCTCGAGGCCATCGCCGACGCGGGTGAAACCAAGGAGCTGCCCTGGCTCTTTGCGGTTGAATTGGAACCTGCCCTGGCGACCAATTTGGCGGCCTGGCCCTACACGCCACTGGAGGACTCGGCCGAACTGCAGGCCCTGCGCAGCCGGGGTCTGATGTTTTACACCGAGCCCATCCGGGTGATCGGAGCCTACACCATGATGTGGTCGTGGACGGCGGATGAACGCTATGCCCGCATCGCCGTGGATGCGCTGCGCCGACTGAACGCCAGTATGACCACCGGTTACGGCGACTGGCACTATCTCGCCGAACGCTTTCTGCGGGCGATCCCCCTGTTGATTGCCGGCGGTCTGCTTACTGATGAGGAAATTACCCGCACGGATGATCTGCTTTTGCAGACGGCCTATGGCAACGAGGACGAGTGGTGGCGCGTCAAGGTTGGGCATCCTCCGCTCGGTCACCGTCACCAGGGCAAGGGCACCTACGAGTTTCTCCTGCTCGCGCGATATCTCCGCGACCAAGTCAACGCCACCCCGACACTGCGCAAAAAATGCGACCAATGGATTGCGGAGTGCTGTTCGTTTCTCGACGCCCTGGCGGCCGCCCGGCTCGACGATCAGGACGACGAAAGCTCGCTCAACAATCTGGCAACCCTCTACCGCTACGCCTTGGGCCAGGAACGGCACGACTTCTTTACCAGCGGGAATGCCCGGTTGGTCGCCGAGCGCTGCCTCGCGCTCCACGACAACAACGGCAATGGTGCGGGCCAGGGGGGTTACGGCGAGAGCCAGGGCATGTATCTGCAACAGGAGGCAACTGAGCAGACCGCGTGCAGCGCATTTTACTATGGCGACGGCACTTTCAAATGGATCCTCCAAACCATGCCGAACCTGGAGATCGCGCAGCGTTATGTTTTCCTGCGTTACGTGCCGGTGTTTCTGCAAAAATTCGACACCGGACCCGAATTGGAACCGGTCGCCCCACCCCGGACGCAAAATCTTTATTGTCTGCCGGTCACTGATCACCAATTGGCCATCAGCAATCATCCGCCCGAGCACGTCGTGCCGGAGGGGCACATGATCAACGCCCCCGAGACCTGGCAACTGCCCGAAGCCGTGGGACTCAATCATCTCCCCCAGGAGCGTGGTTTCGACAAACTGGTCCTGCGCGCCGGCTATGCCCGGGCTGACGCCTATTTGTTGATCCAGGGCTATCAGGGCGGCTTTCGTTGGCAGGGCCACATGCAGGCGGCCAACTGCATCGTGCGCTTTTACCAGGCGGGGCACATCTGGTTGGTCCAAAACACCTCGCGCCATTCCTACCACGACAAGAATGGACTCTTGATCAGCGATGGCGCCAACAACACCCCGATGCCGCCGATCGCGGAACGCGTGGCCCTCTCGGATTTCCCCAAAATCGCCCTGACCGCCACGCGCGTGAACGACTACCACCACACCGATTGGACCCGGCATCTCTACTGGTCTAAACCCGGCGGGGGTTTCTTCGTTGTCATCGACCGGGTCACCTTCAAGGCCGATGGCCCCTACTCCCTCACCTGTTCCTGGCGCACTCCCGGCTACGCGGAGTTGCATGGTCGCCACTGGCACAGCGACCAGGGGCAACACCGGTTCAGGCTGGTTTCCGGGTCTCCCGTCGCCGCCACCTGTGAAATCGACACCGATCAAGGGGCTTGTTCGCCGTATGTTTTGCGCCAACGCCGCGCCGGTGATCATCGGGCCGGGGACGAAGGCTCATTCCAAAATCTGTTCACCGTGCGTGCCCTCGACGACGACGAACATCTCGATCTGCAGCGGCTTGACGAACGCAGTGCCCTCGTGCGGCGCAATGACCAGCCCCTGGCATGGTGTGCTGCGGATATTGATTCGACCTCCAGTTGGCTGACGGATGCCTCGGCTCAGGCGGTCAGTATTTTTATTGGGTCTGATTCACTCACCTTCGCCGGACTCACCAAGCTGAATATGTTGGGACTGGCTTGGCAGAGCGATCAACCCGTCGGTCTTCAAATCGATCTGACTGCAGGCTCCTGTAACCTGCAAACCAGTGACACCGCAAAAACCACCCTTGTATTTGACGGCGGCACTGTAGATCGGGATCGCCCGATCCCGCCTGCATTTTACGCCACTCTCACATCGAAAGTTGCAGCTTGGTTAGCCTCTTTGCCGAGCGCGACAAAAACTACGCAGAGTCCCGAGTCCGCACCACCCGCGGAAACCAATTCTTTTCGCAGTGACTGGACCTACGACAGTAGCAGCCGGGTGCCGGAGATCGTGCGCAACGTCCGCATCACCGCCGATCCGTTGCCGGTCAATGGTTCGCCTGATGAAATGCTCGATCCCGTCATGCCCGATGGGTATTCCCGCGAGACTTGGATTCAATGGCCCAAGGCCGCACATTATTCCATTTCGCTCACCCTGCCCCAATCTCGTGAGGTTCGGGCCCTCAACATCCTGGGCGATTGCATCGACGATCCGACCCTGCGCACTTTTCATCCCCTGCCCGCAGGCATCACGGTGGAGGCAGAATCCGGCGACGGCACTGTCCGATCCTGCGTGGTCTCGCCCGTCCCGGACCGTCGCTACAAACGTTATCGCGACGCCGAAAACCGGCTGGCGGCCCACTCCGCCGTCATCGGTGAAAAAGTCCGGGCTGTGCATGTGCGCCTGCCGGCCCCGGCGGACGGCAGACCCTTCGTGCTGCACCGACTCGAGGTGCTCGGTGACCAGACGCATGCCCCGGCGATTGAGCGTTGGTGCACCGCCGACATCGATGGGGATGGGAATCCGGAAATCATTCTGAGCAACAGCCTATGTGAATTGATCGTGCTCGATCAAAACGGGTCCGAGCGCTGGCGCCATAAACTGCCGGTCCCCATCACCCACATCTCGGCCCAACCGATCAACCCGGCGGGTCCGCCCGTGTTGTGCGTGGGGATGCTCGGGGGCGATCTCCACCTCTATAATCCGGACGGCTCCCCGCAGCAGCAGTGGCCGGTGGCCAAGCGGTTTCTGGAACGCAAAGACTGCCTGCAGGGCTGGTTCAACGCCACCCACTGCATCAATATCTGGCGACGGGAAGCTGATGGCCGCGGTTGTCTGGTGCTGGGGGGCTACGCCATCCTCGTCTACCTCGATGCCGCGGGGGAAATTGTCGGGCACAGTTTTGCCGACGGCCCCTGGCTCTACGATATCATGGTTGCGCCGGAAACCCGGCCGGATCGCGGAGACCTTTATGTGCGTTGCGGCTGGAACCACGGCATCATGTATTATCCGGGGGTGCCCGGGGATGGTCCGAGCGGCGAGGTTTACCATCTCGGTGGTTTCAACCAACCGATGTTCCGCATGCTCAAGCACGTGATCCCGTTCCTCAACGGCCGTTCCTTGGCGGCCGCTTGGATCGATCTCGCGTCCCTGCCGGAGGGGGCTCTCTTCTTTGCGACCGAACTGGGTTGCGGCGTGCTCTCCACGGCCCGGAAGGACTGGCAGTGGAAACTCGAGGGCGGCATGAGCCTGAATGCCGCCATCCTGGGTAGGATCGAAGGAAAACCGGTCGCCCTGCTGGGCGGCGTCGACGGCTTCATCGCCGCGATAAATTTGCCTGACGGCCAGGTGATCCGGCGTCTGCACGTCGGCGCGCCGGTCATCGGTCTGGCGCAAAACGAGGCCGGGGCCCTGCTGGTCACCACCTCCACGGGGGTGCAAGCCCTCGACGCAAATTGGCAGTCGGTCGGACGCATCACCCGTGCCATAAATCGCGCCATACCGTTGGGAGAAAATCGCCTGCTGGTCAGTCACACCAACCACACATTGGAACTACTGGAACTGGCATAGTTTAAACAATGTATCCTCACGCAGAGTCGCGGAGCCACAGAGACAAATCCGTTCTTTTAAATGTTCCTGCTAACGCACCATGGGTGACCCTCCCCAAAAGATATCTCTCATACTGAATCTCCGCGCCTCTGCGTCTCTACGTGAGACCCGTAATCCACCACATAACTCATGAAACGCCCCCTCACCATTGCCGCGGTTCAACTGCCATCCGAAGCCCCCGGAAAAACCAATGCCGCCCGCCAGCGCGCCAATTTCACCCAGGCGGGATACTGGCTCAAGGAAGCCGGCCGGCGTGGCGCCGACATTGCCTGTCTGGGTGAAACCTTCAACACCGTCGGAGTGAAGAAGACCCGGCGCAATGTGCCGCCCCTCGTGCGCGACGCCCACGCCGAGACCCTGCGCCGCTTCAGCCCCATCGCAAAAAAATACCGCATGGCCATCATCGCACCCATCGCGGCCCTGCTCGACGGGCTCGTGCGCAATGTCGCCGTGGTCATCGACGAAAAGGGCAGGTTCATCGGCCAGTATTTCAAAGTGCACTGTATCGAGGACGAGAAAGCCTACGGAGTGGTGCCCGGTGACACCTGGCCGGTGTTCAAGGTTGCCGGGGTGAAAATCGGCATCCAGATCTGCCACGACAACTCGTTTCCGGAAAGCGCCCGTTGCCTCATGCTCAACGGCGCCGACATCATTTTCTGGCCGCACTTGATGAGTGGTTGGGGCGGCGAGTTCATGGACATCCTGCTGCGCGCCCCCGCCATCCACAACGGGATCCACCATGTGCCGGTTTCCTACGGCTGCCCCCCGGAACGCTCCTGGATGCCCGGCATGCTGCTGGGTCGCAGCAGCATCATCGGACCCGACGCCACCATCCTCGCCGACGCCGGCCGCCACCCGGGTATCGCCCTCACGACCATCGATCTGGCCGCGCCCCGCATCGCCGAAATGTTCACCCGCCCGGGTAGCTGGGTCTGGAAGCCCGACATGCTCAACGACCGCCGTCCCGACACTTACGAATCATTCATCCGGCCATTGAAAAGAGAAAAGCCGATCCCCGCCGCCAAGTCGTAATTGAAAGCGTGATGACCAACCGGGAACGGTTCCAGCGGATCATGCGATATCAGCCCGTGGATCGGCTGCCCGTGTTCGATCTGGAGCCGCTGGAGCAGGCCACCCTGCAGCGGTGGCAGAAAGAAGACCTGCCCAGCGGCTCAAGCCATATCGAATTCCTGCAGATGTCGCGGTTGATACCCGCGGGCGGCGGGCAGGTGCAACCGATTCCGAAATTTGCGGAAACCATCGTATCGGAAGAAGTGGATTATTATTCACAGATCACCGGACTGGGCGCCACGGTAAGACGTAGACGGGACGCCCCTCACACCTTTTACGGGCATACGGATTTCCCGATAAAATCCCGGGACGATTGGGCGAAATACAAAACCCGGCTCGATCCGGCCGACTCGGCACAGCGCTTGGGCAACACCCTGGATCCGGCCAATGTCAAACGACTGAACGCTTCCACCGATCCGGTCGGACTTGAGTTCTTCCCCTATCTGTTTCGTTTCGGCTTTTACACGATGGGCATGGAAGGATTCCTGACTGCGTTCTACGACGACGAGGACCTGATCCATGAAATGTTCGCGCAAGCGTCCAAAGTGCTCATGGCTAACCTCCCCGCGGTTCTCGAGCAGATCTCGATTGATGTCGCCTATTTCGGTGAGGATCTGGCCGGAAAAAACGGACCGCTCGTGTCCCCGGCGATTTACGACAAATTCTGGGGACCCCATCAAAAACCGCTGCTCAAAGCCCTGAAGGATGCAAAGGTTCCGGTCATCTGCATGTGGAGCGCCGGCAGGTTCGAACAACTCATCCCCACCATGATGGATCACGGCTTCAACTGCACATGGCCGGTCGAGCGCCAACCCGGCATGAATCCACTCAAGCTGCGGCAGGAATTTGGACCGGGCCTGAGGTTGGCCGGCGGAATCTCGCTCCAAGCCCTGATCGAGGGACCGGCTGCCATTGACCGCGACATCGAGGAACTCATGCCCCTGATCAAGGAAGGCGGATTCATCCCGACCTTGGATGATATGGTGCCGCTGGAATGTCCCTTCTCGCACTACCGCCACATGATCGAACGACTGCGGGCCATCCGCTTGGAATGAGCGTGAAAGTTTCCTTTTCGCCGTCATTCCCCAGGCTCCACCCTTCATCCGGCCATTCGACCCTTCGCTGAGACAAGGAAATGTCGCGGCATCATTGCGCATCGCGTGGTTGCCGAACGGCAAACCACCGTGCCGCTTTCTTTCCGGTGCGGAATCCCGGGCAAAAAAAGGGGCGGAGCCACCACAGGCTCCGCCCCTCCAAGCTACACCAACTCAAACCAAACTCAGAATTCAATCGTATTGCTGAACAGCCAGTTGCGGGCTGGTGACAATGCGAAGGAACCTTCGGAGTATTGTTCATCCGTGACGTTGTAGATACCCAGGGATGAATTGACCTTGATCCCGAAGGCAGCCCACGGATAGCTCGTCGTCAGATCGAAGACGATGTAATCACCGGCTTGGTAGCCGCCGTTGAGCGGGTTCCAGTCCACACTGCGGCTGACCACCGTCTCGGAGGAATAGCGGGCGCCGCCGCCGACTGATGCACCGCGCACCGGTCCGTCCGTGAAGGTGTATTTGCCGAAGAAGTTGAAGCGATACTCGGGCACGTTCTCAATCCGGGCGCCGTAATAAATGTCCGAGGCCACCTTGGCGGCGGCACTCGCGGCATTGTAGGTGTTGGTGCCGGGCGCTGCGCGGGTCTTGTCATAGACCGTCTTGGCGGTCCACAACCAGGAGGCATTGACCACGGCCTGGAAGTTCGGAATCGGGGTGAGAATCACCTCGGCTTCGGCTCCCTCGATCCGGTTCTTCAGATCCGTGGTGCGCCAGCGGAACACCCGGGTGTTGTAACCCACGGTGCCGGGCGCGAAGAGCGTCGTGTTGAAATTGATCGGTTCCTCGATGTTCGACTGTTTCGCCGGATCATCCAACATCTGGTTGGTGCGCTCACCGCGGAACAACGAGACCGTGCCGACGATCTTGCCGTCCTCCGAACTCATCTTGGCGCCGACTTCCCAATTGTAACCGGTCTCATCCTTGAGTTGGTCATAGGCGCCGCGGGCCTGTTGAATCGAAACAAACTGATCCACCGAGGTGACCGTCTGGCCGAGGTATTGGAAGGACCCGCCGTTCTGGTTGAGGGCACTCTGCACCACGGGGTTCTCGTTGCCGACGAAGACGCCGCCCACGTTGCCCACGTTGAACTGGAAGGTCTTGGACACCGAGGTGTAGAGACTGATTTCCTTGGTCAACGCAAAGGAACCACCGGCCATCCAGGCATCGCCATGTTTCTTGTAGACCCGCAGGGTCTTGATGTAATTGGCGCCGTAACCCCACACGTCAGGGGGATAGGCCACCGGATCCAGGTAGGCTTCCTCCGGCACGACGAACCAGGGGAAATTGGACAGCAGATACTGGCCTTTTTCCTGGACCGACTGACGGCGGAATCCCGCGATGACATTGAGGCGGTCATCCATGAGCGCTCCCTGGTAGTTCACGTAGGCGGCGGTGTTGATGGGCTTGTAGCCATCGAGCCAGGCCCGATTGAGCGGGAACAGCAGGTCAATCGTCGGGTATGTCTCAAAGCCCGGGTCGAAGTCGCTGTAGACCGCCTTCACGAGCTTGATGTTGCCGTTGCGGTCACGCACCACCTGACTGGTGACCGGAACGCCGGTGTCGTGCCCACGACCTTCACCCACGAGATTGTCGGCCACTTGCGTGCCGCCCGTGGTGCCATAACCGGGATTGGCGATCGCGTTGGTCGCCCCGGGAACGTGCCCGTAGTAGGGGTTGAATCTGTTGTCGTGCGAGAAGTAATTCTGCGTATACTTCGACGTGTTGTAGCCGGTCAGGATCTTGTGTTTGATGCCACCGGTATCGAACTTGAAGATCAGGTCGAGTTGATGCATGTCGGTCATGCGGTAGTAACCCGAGGTCGCGCTGGCCCCGACATTCCAGTGCATGCCATCGGCATAGGGCGTGGTGATACCCTCGATGCTGTTGAAACGGCTGTTGTCATGTTGATAGACGTAACGGCCATCGAGCCAATCAAACGGGGCGAAATCCACCGTGGTCGTGAAGACATTGACGTCGTTCATGGAACGGGCGCCCCGACTCGTGTAATTGAACGAATCATCCTTGATGAAGTTGCCGGTGGCATCGGTGTAGTAGGCCCCGCGCTCAACGCTGGTGTAGGCTGGCATGGCATAGTTGCCGGAGGAGGCCCGCAGGGAGTTGATGTAGGTGGCGTAGGCGTAGTTCGGCGTGTTGACCGAATTCGCCACCTTGGGCTTGCCCACGGCGGCGGCTTTCCAGCCGGCGAAATCGGACCAGATCCAGTCGTAGTCGTTCTGGTTGAAGCTTTCCTTCAGGTATTCCAGCTCGAGATTCACCTTCAGCTTGCCGCTGTCGAAGGGAATCACGGTCAGGCTGGGGGTCAGATTGACGTTCTTGCGGAACTCGTAGCGGCGTTCGCCCTGCGTGTCCTCCCAGGCTCCCACCATGCGGAAGGCGGCCTTTTTGGACAGGAGCAGATTGATGTCGGCCACCAATTTTTGGCCGCTGTTGTCATTGAGGGTGTATTTGAAGGTGGAGGGAGTCTTCGCAAAGACCGGTTGCTTGGTCACATAATTGATCACGCCACCGGGATAACCCTGACCAAAGAACACCGCGGCCGGGCCCTTCACCACTTCGACCCGATCCACACTGTCCATGTTGTAGGAAATGTAGCGGAAGACTCCGTTGCGCATCAGCGTGTTCACGGCAAAACCGCGCATGGTGAACCGACCCTGTGGGGTGGCTTCATTGCCGGGCCGACGCATGGCAAAGCGGGTGTCACCCGCCGCCGACGCGGTATAACGCAGCAGGTCCATGAGTGAATGTGCGTTGGTGTCGTCGAGGAACTCGCGGGAGATCACGGAAACATTCATCGGCACCTTCTGGATTTCCATGCCGATACGGGTCGCCGTGGCGGCATTGGTCTTCAGGTAGCCATTGTCCTTCTCGCTCGCGACTTCGAAGGCCGACATCAACACGACGCCGTTTTCTGCCGCCGCCAGCTTGGATTCAGCCGGCGCCATCGACGTGGTGTCCGTGGCCGTCTGGGGGGCCACAGGAGCTGGAGCCGGAGTGGCGCTCATGCGGGCTTCCAATTCAGCAAAACGCTTTTGCAACTCTGCATTTTGCATCCGGAGCGCTTCGTTTTCCTGTTGCAACTTGGCCAGGCTGTCATCCGCAGCTGTGCCCGTGGAAACGGTCACTGCGAATAACACCGCGAAACAGACAGCCAGGTAACCCTTGGCTCTGTGTAGTGGGTGTGTTTTATTTGGATTCATGTTTGGTCAGTTTCGGGCCGGGCTTCGAGATCGAAGCGACGGCTCAAATGGGAGGGTTCACACCTCGAGGCGGAACAGGGGAATGGGGGTAATCCGATGGGCCAACGGAGGGGTGCGGGCAGTCGAATGGGGTAATTTGAGTGCTTGGGAAATTGAGTGGGGGTAAATACCCATCGTCGTTGCTCCATAAGCAAAGCGCGCACGAACAATGAGCAGACGGACTAAAATCGTGCTTGCTGTTGAATGTCGCGCCTCCTGTATTGGATGCGTTGCAATCTGATCCAAAAACCACCCTTCGAACCTTGGCGGCCAAGTGTGGCGTATCCTATGCCACGGCTTCGCGGGCCCTCGCGGATCACCCCAATGTTCGACCCGAAGTGAGAGCGCGTATTTTGGCGGCTGCCGAGCAACTTGGCTACAAGCGAAATCAACTTGTCAGCAACTTGATGGCGCACGTGCGCGGGGATCGCGGACGACATTTCATCGGCAATCTGGCCGTGGTGCACATTCCCTCCCTCAAACAGCCGGATCTGCTCCCCATGCAACAACTCATCATTGCCGGCGCCACCCTAAGAGCCGCCGAGCTGGGCTTTCATGTCGATGTGTTTCGCCTGGGGAGCGACGGTTCCGGACCGGAAGCCTTGGGCCGGGTTTTACGGGCGCGCGGTATCCTGGGTTTGATCTGCCTTCAACCCAACTCGAACGACATGACCAACGGTTTCCCCTGGGAACATTTCGCTTCCCTCCACATTGACTACAATTCGCCCGATCTGATTCACCACACGGTATCACTCGATCATCATTTCACCCTGACCACGGCCCTCAGCCGGCTGCGCACCCTCGGTTATCAGCGGATCGGCCTTTTCATTGCCCGACACAAGGACGAGCGTCTGGTGCACAAATGGTCGGCGGCATTCCGCTCCTTTCAGGAAAACCAAGGAGGCATCGGTCACCTGCCGGTCTTCATGCAGGACACCATCACCCAGCCGCAACTCATGGCCTGGTATGTCCAACATCAGCCCGATCTCATCATTGGTCATGTCGACCAGGCCACGCTATGGTTTCAAACCGCCGGGATTCGCGTGCCCGATGAGGTGGCCTTCTTCAATTTGAATTGGAATGAGCGAACCCTGCCCTGTGCCGGTTTGGATCTACGTCCTGAACTGCACGGTATCGTGGCGGTCGAATCATTGTCCGCGCAAATCCATCGCAACGAACGGGGTCTCCCCACCGACCCGCGCACCGTCATGATCAGTGGTCGTTGGGTTGAGGGTCCCACCCTGCGCCAGCGCCCCGCGGCCTGAATGATCCGGCCAGCCGCCGGGTCACCTCGTTTTCTTTTTCTTGTGCCAATACGTCAAGCCCTCCGCAAAGCAGGTGGCGGGTAATTCCTCCACCCGGGATCGAAAATACGTTTCCGCATCCCTGATCCCGCAATTGTAGGCGAACGGGGCGATTTCCTGCACGATGTAATCGAGCAAAAATCGGGCCCTCATTTCGCTGAGCTCCTCCTCCCATTCCTCCCGAAAATAGCGTTGGAGTGAAGGGATGATCTCAGCAGTTTCCTCTTTCGTAATTTTGATACTCATGGGGATGGCACTTGGCTGAAGGGTGACGTTCAGGCCTATTGCACCACTGCTCAAGGCCGAATCCTTTCGGCCCTGCTGATGCCCCGCTGATTCAGTTATCTCTCGCCCTGCAATATTGCCCACCTCGGCGATTGCCACCGGCTCCATGCGCGTCAACGGTCATCACATTCCCATGGTTTGTATTTTGCCGCCCTTGAATCCATGAAGGTTTCGCCCCTCAATCTTAGTCTGGCTGCCGCCACCTTGATTGGTGGACTGGTGCTGACTTGGGTGGGAGCTTCCCAGGCGCGCATGCACAATGAAAGCGCGGCCCGCTTTCGGTTTGACCGCAGCGCTGAACGGCTGGGCAACGAAGTGCAAAGGCGGATGAACCAGCCCGTCTATGGGCTCAAGGGTGCCCGCGGCATATATGCGGCCAGCAAATCCGTCGAACGCCTGGAATTCCGTTCGTATGTTGATTCGCGGGATTTGAAGCAGGAATTTCCCGGAGTCATCGGCTTTGGCTTCATCGAGCGTGTCCTGCGTCCCGATTTGGATAAATTTCTGGCCACGGAGCGCGCCGATGATGCCCCCGATTTCGCCATCAAGACCTCGGGCCAGGCCGCCGACCTTTATATTATCAAATTTATCGATCCCCTGGAGGCCAATCGACAGGCTTGGGGTTATGATGTGGGCAGCGAACCCACCCGGCGGGCGTCGGTGGAACAGGCCGCCATGACCGGCCAACCCACGCTGACCAGCCGCATCACTCTGGTGCAGGATAACGCCAAACGGAGCGGGTTCCTCTACTTGGTGCCGATCTACCGCAACGGCACACACCCGACCACACCGGCGGAACGCATGCAGGCGCTGCAGGGTTGCGTTTATGTCGCCATGATCATTGACGACGTTTTTGCCCAACTCCTCACGGACACCGACGAGATGCTTGATGTCGAGGTGTTCGATGGCCGCGATCTTTCCCGCGATAATCTCCTCTATGATGCGGACAATATACCGGTCGCTGTATCCATCACAGACGGGATACACGACTTCGGCGGACGAAGATTCAACAAAATCATGCCCATCAGCATCGGCGGGCGCGAGTGGACCCTGGTGATGACCACCACCACCGCCTTTGAAGCCACCATCAACAATCGCGGTCCCTGGCTGATCGGCGCCGGCGGAGGTCTGGTCAGCCTGTTGCTCGCAGGTTTGGTGCTCACTCTGGGCACCAGTCGCACCCGGGCCCTGGCCCTGGCACGGGTGATGACCCGCGATTTGCGCTCCAGCGAGGCCGAATCCCGGCGGCTCGCGATGGTGGCCAGCCGCACCAGCAATGCGGTCGTCATCACCAATTCCGGCGGGCAGATCGAATGGGTCAATGAAGGGTTCACCCGGCTCACCGGGTATACTTTTGAAGAGGTCAGACACCGCAACCCGGGCTCCTTCTTGCAAGGTCCGCTGACCGATCCCAAGACGGTGCAGGAAATGCGGGACGGGATTCGCTCCTACAAAGGTTTCAAGGTTGAGGTAATCAACTACCACAAGGACGGCCGCACCTATTGGGTCGAAATCGAAGTGCAACCCCTGCGCAATCAGGCGGGATTGACCTCCGGGTTCATGGCCATCGAGGAGGACATCACCGACCGCAAGCTGGCCCAGGACACCCTCAAGGCCAACGAGCAGCGCATGCTGGCGCTGACCACCGAGGTGCCCGGGGCGATATTTCAATTTGAGGTCACCGCCGAGGGGAAACGCTCGTTCAGTTTCATGAGCGAGGGCTACCGCAAACTTTTCGGGCGCGACCCCGAGGAGGCCAAGCAACGTCCGGTCGTGTTGTTCACCACGGTGCATGCCGAGGATCGTCAAATTGTGCGCCGCACGCTGGAGGAGGCCGTGCGCACCGCCACGCCCTGGGTGCAGACGTTTCGCATCTGCAAACCGGACGGCACCGTGCAGTGGATCGATGCCCGTTCGACGGTGAGCCGCCAAGCCAATGGCACCACGATTTGGTTCGGGGTTTTGAATGACATCAGTGCACTGCAGGAAGCCCGTTTCGCGGCGGAACAGGCCGTGGTGAAGGCTGAGCAGGCCAACCTGGCCAAGAGCCAGTTTCTCGCCATGATGAGTCATGAAATCCGCACCCCCATGAACGGCGTGATTGGCATGACTTCGTTGTTGCTGGACACACCCCTGAACGCGGAGCAGAGGGAATTTGCCGAAATCGTGCGCTCCAGCGGTGAAAGCCTGCTCACGCTGATCAACGACATTCTCGATTTCTCCAAGATCGAATCCGGCAAACTCGACTTGGAATTCGCCCCCTTCAACCTGCGTGAATCCATCGAGGGCACGTTGGACTTATTTGCCCACAAGGCCGCGCACCAAGGCATCGAGTTATTCTATGAAATCGCCGAGGGGGTGCCGATCGAGGTGAAGGGCGATGTCACCCGCCTGCGCCAGATTTTGGTCAACCTGATCAGCAACGCGTTGAAGTTTACGGAAAAAGGCGAGGTGGTCCTCAGCCTGCACGCCAACCCGGGGGAGGACGGGGCCAACGAATTGCAATTTTCCGTCAAGGATTCCGGCATCGGCATCCCCCCCGAGGCCCAAGGCAAACTCTTCCAGTCCTTCTCGCAGGTGGATGCCTCGACCACCCGCAAATACGGCGGCACCGGTCTGGGTCTGGCCATCAGTAAAAAACTGGCGGAATTGATGGGGGGTCGCATGTGGCTCGAAAGCACCCCCGGGAAAGGCTCAACCTTCTTCTTTACCGTGCGTCCTGAATGGGTGCCGGTCGGTCCCCGTCGCTATGTCGGCTCCGATCGACCACGTCTCACCGGCAAGCGCCTGCTGGTGGTGGACGACAATTTGACCAGTCAGCGAATCCTGGCTACCTTGGCCGGCAAATGGCACATGTCTGTGGAGGTGCTCAGCAGTGGTCCGGCAGCCCTGGCCTTGTTGCAGGCAGGCAAGCAATATTTTGACCTGGCGGTGCTGGACATGCAAATGCCGGAAATGGATGGCCTCCAACTTGCTGAGGCCATCAAGCAATTGCCGGACCATGCCACGCTACCGCTGGTTTTATTGACCTCCATTGGCCGGCAACCCGGTCGCGAGCAGCCCGGTCTTTTTGCCGCCGTGTTGAACAAACCGGCCAAGCCTTCACAGATTTATGATGCCTTGGTGAACACCCTGGGTTCAAACCCACCCTTTCCCTTGGTGGAGGTCGAGCCGGTCAATCCCACCGCCAAGGTGGTGGCGGCCAAAGCAGAGCGACTCCTCTTGGCCGAGGACAATTCGGTCAACCAAAAGGTTGCCCTGCACATGTTGGCCCGGTTGGGCTACCGGGCGGATGCAGTCGCCAATGGCTACGAGGTGCTGGCATCCCTAAAAACCCGGCCTTATGATATCATCCTGATGGATGTGCAAATGCCCGAAATGGACGGTCTGGAGGCCACCCGCCAGATCAAGGCCAGTCTGGGGGGAAAACGAGGTCCATGGATCATCGCCCTGACGGCCAATGCCATGGAGGGGGACCGGGAAATGTGTCTCGAGGCCGGCATGGATGATTATCTGGGTAAACCCATCAAAAGCCCGGATCTGGCGGCGGCTCTGGCCCGGGCGCATGCCGCCCTGCAGTCCGGGCCAGAAACATGAGCGAGGTCATGCACCATCCGCGGTGCGGCCAGTTGGCTGAATAAGAGCAAAGGTTGACAATAAATGCGGCGACACCCTGCCACGATACCGGCATAGTGTCCGTCAATTTTCCGGCCCATGAATCTGAAGCTCATTTCCTGCAATGTCTTCCAACGCGAAGCGTCCTGGTGTATCGCCCGTTCACCCCACGTGATCGATGTGGAATACACCGAACTCGGTGAGCATGCCCGTAGTGCGGGACTCCGCCAATTGATCCAGTCACGGATCAATGCAACCGAGCATTCCGGCAAGAAATACGATGCGATTCTTTTGCTCTTCGGCCTTTGCGGCAATGCCACCGTCGGACTGCAAGCCCGGCGCACGCCGCTCGTGATTCCCCGGGCGCACGACTGTTGCACCATCCTCCTCGGTTCCCGGGCAAAATTCACCGAACACTTTGGCGCCGCCCCCAGCACGCCCTTTTCCTCCGCCGGTTACATCGAGCGTGGCAATTATTTCCTGCGCACCAGCGATGAGGGTGAAGCCAGTGTGGAGATGGGCGACGGCTACAAGGTCCTGGTCGATAAATACGGCGAGGAGGATGCCATTTATATCTGGCAGGAAATGCACCCCGAACACGGCGAGCAAAAGGCGGTTTTCATTGATCTGCCCCAGACCAGCCATCTCGGCTATGCGGCGGAATTCAAGGCCAAGGCCGCGGCGGCGGGCAAACTGGCCGAGCAATTGACGGGTGACATCCGCCTCATCGCCAATCTGCTCAACGGTGAATGGGACCCGAAGGAATACCTGCGCGTGCCCCCCGCCGGTGCCATCGAGGGCGTCTACGACTGGGACGAGGTCATGCGGGTGAAAAAATAAGGGCTGCATCCCTGCCGCGTCGATTCGCCACGCGCGACCGGCCTACCCCTTCACACCGCCCAGTTGGATGCCGCGGATCAGCTGTCGTTGCAGCAGCACAAACACGATGATCAACGGCACGACCGACATGGTCACCCCCGCCATCAACAGGTGGGTCGCCTGACCGCGCTCCGTATCAAAGAAGAGCAGCCCCACCGGCAGGGTGTATTTGTCCACACTCTTGGTCATGACCAGCGGCCAGAAGAAGCTCTGAAAATTGCCGATGAAGGTGAAGATCGCCAGTGTGACCAGACCGGGCCGGCTGAGGGGCAACACCACATCCCAGAAAATCTGCCACTTGCTGGCCCCATCCATCTCGGCGGCCTCGTCGAGTGACTTGGGGATGCCCATCATGAACTGTCGCAACAGGAAGGTGCCAAAGGCACTGAAGGCCGCGGGTAAAATCAAACCCAGGTAAGTGTCCACCAGCTGGAACTTCACCATGTTCTCGAAATTCGGAATCAGCATGACCAGGCCCGGCAGCATCATGGTGCCGAGATAGAGAAAGAAAACCCGGTCCCGTCCCGGCCATTCCAGCCGGGAAAAGCTGTAGGCGGCCATCGAACTCGTCAGCACCTGCAGGGCCGTCACCCAGCCCGCCACGACGAAGCTGTTCACCATGAAGCGCAGGAAGGGAATCTCCGCGAACACATCGAGGTAATTATGCCACCGAAACTCACCGGGCATCCAACCCGGGTTCCCCAGTTCCGGCAATGACTTGAGACTCGTCAGCACCATCCAGATGAACGGCACGATCATGCCCAGGCTCAGCCCCGCCATCAAAACATGGAGGCCCAGTCCGGCATATTTACGCGGGGAGCTAGTCGTTGACGTGTCGGTTGCCATAACGGAAATTGAAGATGGAAAGGGTGAAAACGAGAATGAACAGGGTCCAGGCCACCGCCGAGGCGTAGCCCATCCGGCCATTCTCAAAGCCTTCCACGAAGATGTAGTAACTGAGCGTGGTGGTGGATCCCGCCGGCCCTCCCTTGGTCATGGTGCGGGCCATCTCAAAGCCTCCCTGCAAGCCATGGATCACACTCATGATGGAGATGAAAAAAGTCACCGGCGCCAGTTGCGGCCAAGTGATATGCCAAAACCGTTGGGTGGATGAGGCCCCGTCCATGTCCGCCGCCTCATACAGTTCCGGCGAGATATTGCTCAATCCGGCCAGATAAAGAATCATGTTGTTGGAGCCGATCGCCGCCCAAAGCATCATGATCATGATGGCGGGTTTGGCCCAGTAGAAGTCTCCCAACCAGTTCGGGGCCGGCAGACCCGCCTGGGCGGCCGTGGGCAGCCCGGGTCCCAGCACGAAGCCCGCGACAAACAGGGTCAGGAGCGGAATAATGACCATGGCGAGGGCAATCTCCGTGCCCA
>JAIPJW010000024.1 GCA_021734075.1 Cephaloticoccus sp. | reverse complement strand
CCCGGTGGCCTTCACCAGGGGATTGCGAACTGACGGCACCTGGGGCCCCGAAACGGGCGTTTACAAGGATACGGGTGGCTATGTGGTCTTCCTGGGGGGAAACATTCAATTTTTCCCCAATACCGCAAAAAACAAGTTTGTCTCCAACCGCACCGGGCAACGAACCGACAATATTTTGGAAGCCATTCCCTACAATGCCGCCAATAGTGCGCTTTCCGCCCGGATATGGGCCACCAGTGGCGGCGGCATCGGCACCCCGTCCGGCACTCCCGCAGTCCAGGGCCCTTGACTCCACCGCAGCCTCGCCTGCAGAGCCCGGATATCCTCCAGGCTTAATGTTTTCCCGCTTCCCCCTGAGTCGGGGTTCTGCAAAGAGTGTTGTTTTGCCATGAAGCCTGAAGCCGCCAAACCCGCGCCAATCGATCACAAATTTGAAGCCGTGCACAACGTCACCTATGTGGTCGGACATAAAAATCCCGACGCAGATGCGATTTGCTCAGCCATCGCCTACACCGCGTTCAAGGAACAACAGGGCGAAAAGGGGGTTGTCGCAGCCCGCTGCGGCAATTCCAATGCCCGGATTGATACCATCCTCCGCCGTTTCAATCAGCCCCTGCCATTTTATTTGAGCGATGTCAGTCCTCGCGTGCATGATTTGATGATCAGTCCGGTGGTAAGTGTCGAGGACACTGCCACCTGTGCGGAGGCATTGGAAATGATTGATCGTCATGGTGTTAGTGTGCTTCCCATCACCAATACGAAACGTAAAATCAAAGGCACGGTCACCCTGGGTCAGATGGGGAGCTTTTTCGTGCCCCATATCAATGAGCCCCGCCAAATGCGCCAAGTGCACACCAGTCTGGGCCGCATCATGCGCTCCTTGCAGGCAAAGGCATTGCACATTGTTGACGAAACCAAATTGGAGGAATTATTCGTCCGCATCGGTGCCATGGACGTGGGAACCTTCTGGAAGATTTCCGAGCGCGAGAACCTGCCGCCTGCGCAATCCATCATTATCGTCGGGGACCGCCGGGACGTGCAGCTACGGGCCATCAAAATTGGCATTCGCGCGCTCATCATCAGTGGTGATCTGCCGGTTGATCCTGATGTCCTTAAACTTGCGCAAAAACATGACGTCAGTGTTATTTCAAGTCCGCATGACACGGCCACGACCGCTTGGGTCGTGCGCACCGCTTCCACACTTGACCGGGTCATCGATCGCAATTTCGACACCGTCAATGCCGATACCCCTATCGATGAAGTGCGCAAGAAATTCGGGCCGGGTTCAACCCATGCCTTGTTGGTCACCGACGAGGCAGGTGTGCTACAGGGAATCTTGACCAAGAGCGACCTGCTTAAGCCGGTGCAAACGCGACTCGTGCTGGTGGATCACAACGAGATGACTCAGGCTGTCAATGGAGCCGAGGACGTCACCATAACCGAGATCATCGATCATCATCGTCTGGGGGCGCTCAACACGCAGCAACCCATATTGTTTATCAATGAACCCGTTGGCTCCACCTGCACCATTGTTGCCGATCTCTTTCGCCGGGAAGGACTGATCCCATCACCTGAAATTGCCGGTATCATGATGTCGGGACTCATCTCGGACACGCTTCATCTGAACAGCCCTACGACCACCCCAAAGGACGGGGCCGTTCTGGCATGGCTGTCCGGAATCGCCGGGGTCAATTCCCGCAAGCTGGCCGATGATATCTTCAGTTCCGGGTCGGTGATTCTCGCCAGTGCACCCGACAATGTTGTCCGGTCTGATTTTAAAATTTACGAGGAAGCCGGCGTGCGATTTGCCGTTTCCCAGGTGGAAGAGCTCGGTTTTGGAAATTTTTGGGAACATGCAAAACCCATCGCCACCGCCTTGCGTGACTTGCGCAACGAGGAGGGTCTCGCATTTGCCTGCCTTCTGGTCACCGACATCAACACGCAAAATTCACTCCTCTTGGTCAAGGGCGACGCCGGATTCATCAATCGGATATCCTATCCCCACGTGGAGAAAGAGGAAATTTTCGATCTTCCTGGAATCGTCAGTCGAAAAAAACAGCTCATCCCATATTTGGGCAGCGTCCTGCGGGAAATGGCCGCCGACGGGGCCTCTCCAGGCAACTCAACTGCGCCTTTTGCCAAATCGAAGCAACGCTGAGTGCCAGTCTCCACGACTGCACAGTTGCTCCAAGTCACTCACCGCCTAGCCTAATAAACCATGTCCGTAGACGACACTTCCGCCATCCCCAGTGATTTCATTCGCGATATCGTAGCGCAACATGTTGCCGAACACCGCTACCCAAAAATCGTGACACGGTTTCCACCCGAGCCCAACGGCTACCTGCATATCGGTCACGCCCGTGCGATCCTGCTCAACGCGGGTATCGCTCGAGAGAATCACGGACATTTCAACCTGCGATTCGACGACACCAATCCCGCCAAGGAAGAAGCCCACTACGTGGATGCCATCACTGCCGACATCAAGTGGTTGATCGCCGGATGGGCGGACGAGCAGCTCACCTTCAAGCCAGCGGGAGCGGTGCCAATGACGCAAACCATCGCAGGGAAAACAGATTTCCAGGTCGCCTCCCTCAGTGCCCAAAGTCCCGGAGCGGAGCCCTTCACGGCTTCAAATTATTTCGACCAGCTCTACGACTACGCTTTGGAATTGATCAAACACGGCAAGGCCTACGTCTGTGACCTGAGCCCGGACGACACGGAAAAATATCGCGGCAGTCCCACGGAACCCGGCAAGGACAGTCCCTTCCGAAATCGCACCGTGGAGGAAAACCTTGATCTGTTTCAACGCATGCGGGCCGGCGAGTATCCCAATGGGGCACGCTCTCTTCGCGCCAAGATCGACATGGCCTCGCCCAATATGTGGCTGCGCGATCCCCTGCTCTATCGTATTCGCCATATTGCCCATCACAATACCGGGCACAAATGGTGCATCTACCCCCTCTACGACTACGCCCATTGCCTGAGTGATTATCTCGAAGGCGTCACCCACAGCCTATGTTCACTCGAGTTCGTCGTGCACCGCCCGCTTTACGACTGGGTGCTAGACAGTCTCAAACTGCCGCGCCCGTTGCCGCACCAATACGAATTCGCCAAACTGATTCCCACCTACACCATCATGAGCAAGCGCAACTTGCTGCGCTTGGTGCAGGGAAAGGTGGTTTCGGGGTGGGATGATCCCCGCATGCCCACCCTGGCAGGTATGCGCCGCCGGGGCATAACCGCCAATGCCTTGCGGCGCTTCGTCATTGGCACCGGCATCACCACCTATGACGGCATCACCGATATTGCCGCCCTTGAACACGTGGTGCGTGACGAACTGAATCAAATCGCCGAACGTCGTCTTGCCGTGTTGCGCCCCATCAAACTCGTGCTCACCAATCTTGCCGCCGGTGAAACCATTGCTTGTGAAGCCGTCAACAATCCCCAATCCGAGTCGCCCACCAAGCGCAGCCTCCATCTCACCCGCGAAATTTATATCGAACAGGATGATTTCGCCGAAGTGCCACCACCGAAGTTTTTCCGCCTGAAACCGGGTGGCGAAGTCCGGCTGAAATACGCCTGCATCATTTCCCTCGATAAAATCGTAAAGGATGAGGTTGGCAATCTGGTTGAACTGCATGGCACCGCCCAGCTCGACACCCGCAGTGGACAGCCCAACTCGTCAAAGAAGGTCAAGGGCACCATCCATTGGGTCAGTGCCAGCGAGGCCATGGATGCTGAGGTGCGTCTCTACGACCGCATGTTCACCGTCCCCGAACCGGGGGCCGAAGCAGACTTCCTGCAAGCGCTCAATCCTCATTCTTTGGAAACCGTTATTGCCAAACTTGAGCCCTCTTTGGCCGCGGCAACTCCCGGACAATTATTCCAATTTGAACGACTGGGCTACTTTACCCCTGACGCCAGGGACTCTGGGCATGAGTCCCGTGTCTTCAATCGCACCATCACCCTCCGCGATACCTGGGCAAAGTAACTGACCTGGCGTGCGAGCTGGGCCCGGTATGAGTCACCTGCCGGTGGCATGATCGTCGCCGACAACATGTCCCCGCCAAATACTCAGAGTGTCTGCAAGAACTGCTCCAATCTTTGGCGCACTTTATCCCGGCCCAAGACACGGATGATCCCCGTAATACTTGGTCCGACATTGGTCCCCGTAAGGGCCAAACGGATAATTGATTGATATGCGCCGAATCCCTGTCCACTCGATTCAGCAAGGTTTTTGATGGTGTTTTCAATGGCTTCATCACTCGACAAATCCATACCCGGCACCAGGGCCAGAACCTCGCTCAGCCGTGTTTTGGGTTCTCCCTTCGCCATCACCTTGGCCTTCACTTTTTCATCTATCGGGAATTCTGCCGTAAAAAAATAGGCCGTATAAGCCGGCAATTCCTCGAAGCCTTTGATTTTGGGCTGGCTCAGCAGCATGACCTCACGGAAATACGCTTCATCGGCGGTCAGGGCGTCACTTACACCCTGCTGCTCAAAATAGTCGCGGGACCGGGCCAGAAATTCCCCGGGTGGCAGCTCCAGCAGATAAACCATGTTCATGTGCGCCAATTTTTTTTCGTCGAAACGCGCATTGCTTTGATTGACGCCCGGCAGGTCGAACAGTCGGACAATTTCCTCCATCGGCATTTTCTCGCGATCATCCCCCGGGTTCCATCCCAGCAGGCATAAAAAATTCACCAGTGCGTCGGGTAAAAACCCACGACGCTGATATTCTTCGACCAAGGCCCCCTGATCCCTTTTGGACATCTTGCCGGGCCCATTCTGTTTCAGTATGAGGGGAATATGCGCAAATTCGGGCACCGGCGCCCCGAACGCCTTGAACAACTCCACGTGTTTGCTCGTGTTGGACAGGTGATCCTCTCCCCGGATCACATGGGTGATCTGCATGGCGATGTCATCCACTACATTGACGAAATGAAACACGGGATTCCCGTCTGAGCGGATGATCACAAAATCCTCGTCCTCCACCCTTTCCACATGGCCGCGAATTCGATCGGTGATGACCGTGGGGGCAGTCCGGACCTTGGTTACCGTTTTCTGGCGGTGTTCATCATAAACCTCATATCGCTCGCCCAACAGTCTGAACCAGATGGCCCCGTCCTTTTCGTAAATCCGGTCGGCATCTTTAAGCTTCTGCAAATAGGCTTGGTAAATCTCCCCCCGCTCGCTCTGCCGGTAGGGGCCGAATGCTCCGCCCTTTCCCGGCCCTTCATCCCAGTTGAGGCCCAACCAGGTGAGACTGTCGTAAATGACTTTTAGGAACGGTTCACTGTTGCGTTCCTTGTCGGTATCCTCGATCCGCAGCACAAAAGTCCCCTCGGTGTGCCGGGCATAGAGCCAGTTGAACAGGGCCGTGCGGGCACTGCCAATGTGGAAAAACCCGGTGGGACTCGGGGCGAAACGAACGCGAACTTGTGACATGGTAATTGATAAACAACAAACAGGGTTTGCCCCTTGGTTCCAAGTCGCAATCTTAACCCCGCGTGAAATCCAATGTGTCATTAGAAAATACTCTCACGGTCGCCCAACTTTTGGTCGAATTTCGAGCGGCCGGATTGCAGCAGGGTTTTCGCTGCGAGGAATTTGGCCGGAACACGGAATTCCCCCTGTTGGCCATGACCAAACGCACACCGGGTCCACGTCCACGCATTTACTTTTCCGCCGGCATCCACGGCGACGAACCGGCGCCCCCTTTGGTTATCCTGGAAATGTTAAAAGCGGGTGAATTCGATGCGCGGGCCAACTGGTTTATCTGTCCGGTGCTCAATCCGTCGGGGTTGCACCGGGGCACGCGCGAAAATGTCCATCAACGCGACCTGAATCGTGATTACCAGGACCGCCAAAGCCTCGAGGTGCAATCGCATGTTCATTGGCTGGAACACCAACCCCCATTTGATCTTGCACTGTGTCTCCACGAGGATTGGGAGGCCGGGGGATTCTATTTGTATGAATTGAATCGTCAGGACCAAGCCAGTCTGGCTCCAGACATGATCGACGCTGCTCGTGGCATAATGCCGATCGAGTCTTCGGCCATGATCGATGGCCGTGCAACGGCAGAACCCGGCATCATCCGTCCCATCAGTGACCCGCTTTTGCGCAACAACTGGCCCGAGGCCATCTATCTCTGCCACACCCACACTGCATTGTGTTACACCCTCGAGACTCCGACTGGGTTCCCCTTGGGGCAACGGATGGCGGCAATGAGGGCCGCCATTGCAGCCGCCTTCAAACTGGCAATCCCCGGCTGACGCAAAATTCCCTCATATCCTCCGCCAGTGTGGCGCTGAATACCGCCGGTGCTCCCGCTGCCGAGAGATCGACAGCCGCACAATGGAGGGCCTGTCGTGGCAGCAATAATTTGCTCGCCATGTTCTCACTCCAACCATGGTCGATAAAATCGAGATACAAACGATCGTCCGGCCCATAGATCTTGTCGCCCACCAGAGCATGACCGAGCCAAAGGGCATGGGCTCTGATTTGATGTTTACGTCCCGATTCAGTTACCACTTTCGCCACGGTAAAGCCATGTCCGGCGAACAAGGGCGTGAAATGGGTGACTGCGGGCAATCCATCGGGCCGCACCGTGGTTTTAATATATACGGGACTGGAGATATCGTCACCCAGTGGTTGGTTCACCGTGACCGATTCCTGCAATTCTCCCGTCATGATCGCGATGTAACTTTTCCCAACCCGGCGTTTTTGCATCGCCGTTTGCAGTCGGCCAGCCATGGCAGAATCTTTGGTCATCACCACCACTCCACTGGTTTCACGATCGAGCCGAAATACCAGGTGAATGGTAGGTAATCCCGTATACTCCCGTGCGGCACCGACCAAGCTCGACCAGGGTCCGGCCTTGGAGGGATGACATACGAAGTCACCCGGTTTGTTCAGCACCAATAGCCGGTCGTCTTCATGCACTATCCATGAGCGCAACTCCTCGAGATTAGTCAGTCGCACATTTTCCAGTTTTGGCGGAGGACGTGGCGGCCAGGCACAAGCTTTGCGGGCGAAATATCCCTTGCCGGGGTCCGGTGAATTCATCGCACCACTTTCTTGAAACGAAAATGGGCCAATGCCTTGGCCGCCATCCACGCTGCCATGGGTTTGGGCAGCTTCGTGATGAGCACCGCACCAAGCCAATTTTTCCAACCGGTCACCACTTGGGTCCGACCAGCTACAAGTGCCTCCAGTGAGGCCAATACCACTGCATCACTACTCATGCTCAAATGATCCGAAACACTGCCCTGCTGCAGTCCGGCCCGCTTGAAAAATTCCGTCGCGGTGGGACCCGGACAAACCGCCAATGCGCGCACCCCGGTGCCCTTCAGTTCCTGATTAAGAGCCAGACTCCAATGCAAGACAAACGCCTTGGTCGCACCATAAACTGCCATCCACGGCGTGGGTTGAAACGCCGCAGTAGAAGCCACGTTAATGATCGCCCCGCCATGCTGTCGCAGAGTGGGCATCAAGTGTCCGGTTAATTCGACGAGCGCGCGCACATTGAGATCGATCATTTCCAATTGATGCCCCAATTCAGGATCTGGAAATCTACCGTAACCACCGAATCCACTGTTGTTTATCAGCAACACTTTCCCAGTCGGAGGATCGCTTTTCAGCCACGCCAATACCTCTGCCACCGCCCGCCTTATTTCGGCAGGTTGTGCCAAATCCGTTGCAATATGACGAAGTCTGATATTGTTGGTGTCGAACGTCGGATTTCGTCGCGAGAGGTTGCAAAACCTGAGCGTTGGATGCACACTCTGCATCAGTTTGATGAACGATTTTCCAATACCGGAAGATCCCCCCGTCACGATGACGGTGGAGAATGATCTTAACCCTTCGCTTAGCGAGGCCATGGCGTCAAACAGCGGAACATTTTTGTCAGCAACCTCAACCCATAGACTGTAATATGAACAGACAAAATAGCCACGAATTGATCGTCTCTGGTATTCATCTCGAGTTAACCCCATCCCTGAAATTCTATGTAAAGGAGAAAACCGAACGATTATTCCGCCATGAGGAAAGGATACTTCGGATCCGCGTCGAGTTGGAATGCGACTCCAAGGTTGATGTTGCCAATCGTTTCAAAGCCAAGGGGCACATGACCATCAATGGACCGGAACTTAATGCCACCGTTTCATCCGACGAATGCCACAAGGCGGTTTCACTACTCACAGACAAATTGGATCGCATGCTACGCCGCCGATCCCGCCTGCAGAAGGAAAAGCGCAATCATCCGCATACCATAGAGTTTTCCGATGTAATTCTCCCCAAGACCGTCTAATCGAAACACAGGTTGACCCTGGTATGAAAACCCGCTTTCCCGGCGGGTTTTCTTGCTTATACCGTTGCCGCCCATACGACTTGGCGCATGATTGGAGACGTCAATTGGACAACCCCCGGTCGGACATCAGCTGATTCCATGCCCTTGGGCAATGGCGACATTGCCGCAAATGTTTGGACTGAACCATCTGGCGATATCCTGCTCTACCTCGCAAAAAATGACGCGTGGGACCATCTCGGCCGTCTCATTAAAATTGGCCGCCTGCGCATCAGGATAAAGCCTGATCTGCTGAGCGAAGGAAATTTCTCCCAGACACTCTCTCTCGCCGATGCCGCCGTCACCCTGACCAATGGCAACGTTACGATCAGACTTTGGTGCGATGCCCATTGGCCACGTATGGTCGTGGAGGTGAAAAGCAACGAACCATGTGAAGTCCGGGTTGATCTTGATGCTTGGCGCACGGCGGCCAGTCCGGTCGATGGGGCCGAGGTTTACGCCCCCAACGGTCTTGATCGGGAAAAATTCAACCTGGTCGCCCAACCCGATAAATTGGTGCCAAAACTGCGCAATGCCGTCGCCTGGTATCAACGCAATGAGACATCCATCTGGCCTCATGTGCTCAATTTGCAGAGTTTGAGCGCGGCAAAAGAAACGGTCAGTGACCCGTTGTTGCACCGCACTTTTGGCGGTCTGATGCAGGGCAAGGATTTCAAGGGAAAGGGTCGCACGGGCCTTGTTACCGCCCGGAAAACCACGGCCACGGAATTTTCCGTGACGGTCTTGTGCGCACAAACCAAGAGTGTCGACGACTGGGTTTCACAAATCCAGGCCAACTCCAACCCCAAGTCCGTTCCTTCCGTCGCCGAGGCTTGGCGCGACCATCAGGCCTGGTGGGAAAATTTCTGGGGCCGCAGCCACATCCGCATTGAATGTCGAGGGCCGGATTGGGGTAATGCGGAGCAAATCACCCAACAAGCCACCTGGCATCGCTTCATGGTCGCATGCTGTGGCCGCGGCCAGTTCCCGATCAAGTTCAACGGGGCCCTTTTCACGGCTGATTGGGGGTTGAAAAACGAGGATTTTGATGCGGACTATCGCCGTTGGGGCGGTGGTTACTGGTGGCAAAATACCCGCCTTATCTATTGGTCGATGCTGGCCAATGGTGATTATGATTTGATGCGACCGCTATTCCGCATGTATCGCGACATGTTGCCGCTGGCCGAACTTCGCACTCAGGTTTGGTTTGGTCACGGCGGAGTATTTTTTCCCGAGACCCAGTATTTTTGGGGCACTCATTTGCCCAGTAATTACGGCTGGGATCGCACCGGCAAGGAACCGGGTGATGTGGAAAACCAGTATATCCGGCGCTATTGGGTCAGCGGATTCGAACTTATTGCCCTCATGCTGGAAAACTACCAGCACACGGGTGATTCCTCACTGTTGGAGCAGGAACTGCTCCCCATCGCCCGTGCCGTGCTCAAGTTCTATGCCTTGCACTATCCCAATGACAGTGCCGGCCGACTATTTCTCAGTCCTGCGCAATCCTTGGAAACCTGGTGGGATGCGGAAAATCCAATGCCGGAGATCGCAGCTCTGCATTTCCTGTTGCCACAATTGTTGGCCCTGCCGGATGAAAATCTCCAGGTCAGTGACCTGGGGGCATGGCGAGCCCTGTCCGCCCGACTGCCAGAGTTGCCCAAGGGAACGCGAGATGGCCAACGCCAGCTCCTGGCTGCGGCCCGGCATGAGAGTGTGCCCAAAAATTCCGAAAATCCCGAACTATACGCTGTATTCCCCTTCAAGCTTTTCGGGATCGGTCATGCTGATCTCGACATGGCCCAACGGACATTTACCAAGCGGGTTTTCCCTGATACCGGGGGCTGGCGGCAGGACGCGATTCAAGCCGCTTACCTGGGATTGACGGAAACCGCAGCATTTTACGTGACGAAGAACTTTACCGAAGGCACCTGCACCCAGGCGCGATTCAAAGGCTTTTGGGGTCCAAACTATGACTGGGTGCCGGATTTCGACCATGGCAGTGTGGCGCAAATCGCCCTGCAGTCGATGTTGGTGCAAACGGTGGGCAAGCGTATCTATCTCTTTCCGGCCTGGCCCGCGGGTCGTTGGAACGTTTCATTCCGGCTGCACCTCTCCCGGCAAACCGACATCACATGCGAGCTGAAGGATGGCAAGATTGAGCGCTTGGAAATCACCCCGCCGGGTCGACGCCACGACATCGTGGTGTTACTGAATCAGGACAAAAGCCAGGCGGTGGATCTCCCCGGCTCTTTCACCAGTGCGTGACTCGCTCAAAAAGCACCACCGACCTACGATCGGTGGGCTTAAAGTGGTGCACCCGAAGAGAATCGAACTCCTAACCTTCTGATTCGTAGTCAGACGCTCTATCCAATTGAGCTACGGGTGCGTAGAGTGTGCGAAAAAGCAGACAGAGCGAGTTGAGTGCAAGCGTGAAGTTTGAGGAAATGACAGGAAACACCCGGTCACTGCGCTTAATTGGGCATCGCATGGCGCCAATCACACAGTTCGAGTTGGAGCAATTTTCGCCCGTTAAAGTGATTCCATGTCAGTTTGACGGCCAGATCCACCGGTTCTCCCACCGGAGGCACCCTTTCCGCCATTTTCCAGGCCACTCCGTGCAAGCGCCGCCCGGTGCCGTCATCCAGCCAGAAACGAAAATGCATTTCCTTGAATACATCGGGAGCCTGCCGGAAAATCACCCTTCTGACCCCAAATACCGGCTCGGGATTACCCTGCCCAAAGGGATGCAAGGTTTCGAGTTCCGCCATCAATTGCTCCCTTATTTGGTCGGGCGTCAACCAGGCTGAAATGGCGAGTTCAGCTTCCGCTATTTCGTGGCCGGCATATTCCCGCACCGCAGCGGAAAAACGGTCAGTAAAGCCGGCCAATTTGGCCTTCTCCACCGCCACACCGACCGCCATGGGATGACCACCCCAGCTTTGCAAATGTTCACTGCAAGCGCCCAATACCTCGACAAGATTTATCCCGTTGACGCTGCGCCCCGAACCCTTGGCCAGTTCTCCGTCGTTGCCCAAGACCACACAGGGTCGGTTGTATTTGCGCGTAACCCTTCCCGCGACTATCCCCACCACTCCCGGATGCCAGTTTTCATTGTAGAGCACGATCCCCTGTGACTCGGTAAAACGTTCCGCAATCATTTGGTCCGCTTCTTCAGTGATCTGGCGTTCGATATCCTGACGCTCGCGATTGAAATCGTCCAACTGCTGTGCGGTCTGGGCGCAAAACACCGGATCCCTGCTCAGCATCAGCTCGACCGACAAGGCCGCATCGGCCAACCGGCCACTGGCATTGATTCGAGGGCCAAGACGAAAGGAAATGTCCAACGGGGTGATGTCCTGCCCCGGGCGCACGCCGGCGATTTTCATCAGCGCCTTGAGCCCCGGGCGTTGGGTGTTCTGCAATATTTTCAGGCCGTGCTTGGCCAACGTGCGGTTTTCCCCGATCAGCGGCACGAGATCGGCCACGGTGCCCATGGCCACCAAGTCCAACTCATCCCGCAGCTTGATCTCCAGCGCCACGGGATGATTTTCATCACGCAGTTGCTTCAGCAAGCCATGGGCCAGTTTGAACACCAAGCCCACGGTGCAGAGATTGCGGTGTTCATCAGCCACCTGCCCCACTTCACCCTCAACATGCGGATTGACCAGGATGCCCTGAACCAGGGTCTGCTCTTTCGAACGATGGTGATCCACCACGATGACATCGATGCCCATCCCGCTCAGGTAGGCCACTTCGTCATGCGAATTTGTGCCACAATCCAATGCGATGAACAGTTTTGGGGTGCCGGCCTCGAGGGCCCGATCAATGGCACTGCGCGAAAGCCCATAGCCATCCTCGGCCCTTCGCGGAACCACAAAATGCGGATTAATTCCAAAACGACGTAAGATCCCCACCAAAAGGGTCGTGCTGGTGACCCCATCCACATCGTAGTCCCCCAAAACCGCCACCGCTTCCCTTTGGGCAATCGCCTGACGCAAGCGGGTGGCCGCCGCCTTGAGGTTGGGCAGGGCAAACGGATCACCCAGACTCGCCAATGTCGGTTGCAAGAAACGACCGGCCTCCGCGGAGGTATCAACCCCGTAGCCAAGCAACAACTCGGACAAGACACGGCTGACGTTTGCAGACAGGCTCAGCGCCTCGACCTCGGAGGTCGGCGGAGACGTATGGGTCCAGCGCATCAAACAAATAGTCCCGTGACGGCTTATTCCGATGCCTTACTGGACCCGGTCCATTCGTATTTGGGCAATACATCGGCATGTGCCTCGACGTGCTTGCGATCACCCTTGTGCCACCAGTAGAACACCGGGGAGGCGATGAAGATCGAGGAGAACGTGCCGGTGATGATACCGACGATGAAGGTGAAGGAGAGGTCCTTGAGGACGCCGGTTCCGAAGATGTAGAGCGAGGCGGCCGCCAGCAGAGTGGTCAAACTGGTCATGAGGGAACGGGCGAAGACCCGGTGGATCGCCATGTTGACCACATCGCGCAGTCTGGTGTTGGGATCAAGCTTCAGCTCCTCACGGATGCGGTCAAAGACCACGATGGTATCATTGATGGAATATCCTGCGACACAGAGAATGGCGGCAACCATTGGAGCCGAGAATTGGTGTCCGACCAGCACAAAAATACCTATGGTCATCAGGATGTCATGCACCGAGGCGACCACGGCTCCGATACCGAAACCAAATTCGAAACGCAGGGCCACATAGGCCAGCACGATGACCATGGACCAAAAAAGCGCCTTGAGGGCATTCCATTGGATTTCCGCGCCAATCGACGGTCCGATGCTGCTCTCACCGATCTTTTCCAATCCGGCGTTGGGGTAGGCCTTGACCAAGGCGGCCAAGGTTTCGTCGGACTTGTCGTAGGCCGTTTCAATGCGCAAGGTTTCATGACCCGTTCCCAATTCACTCACAAAGACCGGGTTCACTTCTCCCAGCTTGTTCGCAATGGCCACCTCGCGGATCTGGGCCGAACTGATTCGTTCCTTGAAATCCACGGTGATGGAATCACCACCCGCAAAATCGATGCCGTAAATGCGGTCGCCTTTCGCGAAAACCACGCCCACGCCGATCAACACAATCAACCAGGAGACGATGAAGGCCGGGCGACCGTATTTCAGGAAATCCATGTTGATGGATTTGATGAAGGACATCATCGGAATCTTTTTGATGATTCCCTTGTCCACCAACCATTCGGTGAAGAAGTGCCCGGTGATCAGCACGGAAAACATCGTGGAAAACACCCCGATTGCCAAAGTGACACCGAAGCCCTTGATCGGCCCGCTGCCCAGTCCGATCATTACGGCACAGATCGCCAACTGGGTCAGGTGCGCGTCGATGATGGTGGTGAACGCCTTGTCATATCCGGCACTCACGGCCGCTCGAAGACTTTTGCCCAGATTGAGCTCTTCGCGCATCCGCTCGAAGATCAAAATATTCGCATCCACCGCCATACCCACGGTCAAAACGATACCGGCGATGCCCGGCAGCGTCATGGTGGCCCCGATGCTGGCCATGACGCCGACAATGATGAGCAAGTTGATGCCCAGGGTCAGCACGGCGACAATACCGCCGACCGTGTAATAGGTGATCATGAATGCGGCGACCAGCACCGTGCCGATGACCGAAGCCTTGACCCCGCTGGAGATCGCATCCTTTGCCAGCGACGGGCTGACTTCATACTGTTCCTTGATGATCAAAGGCAGGTCCAACGGGTTGTTCAGCACATTGGCGAGGTTAAGGGCCTCACGCTCGCTGAAACTTCCCGAAATCTGGGCGCTGTCGCTGTCAATCTCTTGCTTCACGGTGGGCGCGGAATAAAGTTTGCCATCCAACACGATGGCGAGTCGTCCCACGGTGCCGGCTTTTTGCCCGGCTTCGGCAATATCCCGGGTGACCGCGGCAAAGCGTTTCTTGCCCTCGCTGGTAAACTGCAAAATCACTTCCGGCTTGCCGTAGATATCCGGACGGGCAAAGGCATTGTCGATCGCTTCACCGGTCATTTCCGGGATGCGCTTGACATAGAGTTCCTCCGTGGAGGCCTCACCCCGTTGACCCTCATAATCGAGGGTCATCATCTCGTAACCCGGGGGAACGGTGTCACTCGTGCGTGGACTGATGGTCGGATGAACAAAGCGGAAATCCAACCGGGCCGGCTTCTTGACGTTGTCAACGACCTCCGGGTTGTCCTTGGTGTTGATCCCGGGCAATTGCACTTCGATCCGGTTGTTGCCCACCGGGCGAATCACCGGCTCGGTCACGCCGAAGGCATTGATGCGCTGACCGATGATTTCAATAGCCTTGTCCAGCTTTTCCTTGCGATCCTGAAGACTCTCGGTCTTGGCGGCCTTTTCATCGACTTCCAGCGTGAAGGCCATGCCGCCATACAGATCGAGACCGAACTTCAGCGCACTTTTCGAACGCTTGAGCAGTTCATTCAGGAGAATGTCATTTCGTCGCTCAACGTTGTGCAGTTTGGCTTCAAACCGCTCGTTCGGGAAATACTGCGCGAGATCAATCTTGCGCTCCTTGCCCAGTCGTTTCAGCGCCACAAATTCACTGGGGGCACTCCCGACCTTGGTCAGGGCAACCGCCTCATCCACGAGGCGGGCAAACTCCGCCTGATTGGCGGTCGCGTGCGATTTTAGGTAATCGGGGAACGGTTGATCCTTGAAGGGAAGCAAGGATGCCACGGCCCAGCCCACGATGGCGAGGCTGAGCAGGAGCTTCCAGAGATTGCGTCTGAGCATGTGTATGTTGGGTTAAAGTAATATGACCGGGGTGCCTGAGCACCGCGGATCTATGCTGGTTACCGGCATGGAGCTTAACTCTTGTCCGCGCCGGCCTTGTGCACCACGGCACTGATAAATGATTTACCTACTTCAATCTTGGTGCCTTCCGCGATGCGAATGACGAATCGGTCATCCTTGACGTTGGTGATCTGACCATAGATACCGCCACTGGTCACCACCTCGTCCCCGCTGGCCAATTCAGACAACATTTTCTCATGCGCCTTCTGTTTCTTGCGCTGCGGCGCGATCATCAGGAAATACATCGCGGCAAAAAGCAGGATGATGGGCAGCATGCCGCCAAAGAGCGATCCTGGGCCCGGAGCGGGGGCGGCTTGGGCAATAAATAGAGGGGCGTCGGTCAATAGTAACATTTTCGGCATTGCGTGTTGGTGGTTTTGAAAAAAGAAAACACGCATCTAACTGATTCCCCATAAGTAAAAGCAAGCCCATAACTCCCCAGTCCAACCTCCATTGAAAAGCAAATCCTCCACCTCTTGGTCTGCCGCAAAATCCGAGGAGCTTTATGGCTTCAAACGCTGGGGTTCGGGCCATTTCGCCGTTGATGACGACGGCTTTACCACCGTTCAACCCTTGGGTGATGAGCGTAATATCCGCATCTTGGATGTCGTTCAGGAAGCTGTTGATATGGGCCTCAAGGCCCCGATGGTCATTCGTTTCCAGGATTTGCTGCGACACCGGGTTACCCAGTTGAACGACGTTTTTCGCGATGCGATCAAGGAAGAAGACTACCAGGGCGAATATCGAGGGGTGTTCCCCATCAAGGTGAATCAATTGCGCGAAGTGATCGAGGAAATCATCGAGGCAGGTAAAGAATTCAATTACGGGCTGGAAGCCGGGTCCAAACCCGAGCTCATGATCGCACTGGCCATGCATGAAGGTTCGGAACGCTTGCTGATCTGCAATGGTTACAAGGATCTGGATTATATCCGGCTGGCCCTGTTGGGCTGCAAACTCGGCAAACAAGTGGTTCTCGTGGTCGAACAATTGGCCGAATTGGATGACATCATCCGGCTGGCCGAGGAGACGGGAGTTGAACCCATGATCGGCTTTCGGGCCAAACTCCTCACCCGGGGTGAGGGCAAATGGGCCATGTCCACGGGTGACAACGCCAAGTTCGGCCTGAACACCGCAGAAATCCTGTTCGCCTGTGAAAAGCTGCGGGCCGCCAAATTGCAATCCTCACTGCGGCTGATCCATTTTCACATCGGCTCCCAGGTCCCCAATATCATCACGATCAAGAACGCTGTGATCGAGGCCACCCGCTTTTACTGTCAACTGGCCAAGATGGGTTTTCCCATGGGTCTGCTGGATGTCGGCGGCGGACTGGGCATTGATTACGATGGTTCCCGCACCAACTTTGAATCCTCCATGAATTACACCATGGCGGAATATGCCCGCGATGTGGTTTTCAATGTCCGTGAAATCTGCAATTCCTCCGGAGTCAAGGTGCCGGACATCGTCAGTGAATCCGGTCGCGCGGTCGTGGCGCCCCACTCCATGCTGGTCGTCGAGGTCTTTGAACGGATCAACAAGCGGGAATCCCTGGGCAAGCAGCATGAACCCAAGGTGAAGCACAAGATTGTGACCGCCCTGGAGGTCATGCTGCGCAACCGTTCCCGCCTGGGCAAACTCGAGCGATTTCACGATGCGATGCAAAAGAAAGAGGAGGCATTTTCGCTCTTCAACCTGGGCTATCTCGATCTCGAAAACCGCGCGGCAGCCGAGCAAATATTCTGGCAAATTTGCGAGCAAATCGCCCGCGAGACCCACAAGACCGGTTATGTGCCGGAGGAACTCCATGAATTGGACAAGTTGCTCGCGGACCAATACGTCTGCAATTTCTCGGTCTTCCAGTCACTGCTGGACCACTGGGCTTTGAAGCAGCTTTTCCCTGTGGCTCCGTTGCACCGGCTGATGGAAAAGCCCACCGTCAACGCCATACTCGTCGACATCACCTGTGACTCCGACGGCAAAATCAACAGCTTCATCGATCTGCAGGACGTCAAGGATTACGTGCAACTGCATCCGTTGAACAACAAGCCCTACTACCTTGGCATCTTCCTGACCGGAGCCTATCAGGACATCATGGGTGACCTGCACAATCTGTTTGGCCGGGTCAATGAAGTGCATGTCTTCCTCGAGGAAGATGAGCCCAACGGATTTTATATCGAGGAAACCCTCAATGGCAGCCGCATGGGTGAAGTCATCGAGGGCGTGCAATATCGCCAGGATGATCTCTGTCGCAAAATGAAAATCCAGATCGATGCGGCCACACGCAGCGACATGATCAGGCCGCGCGAGGGCGTGCGCTTGCTCGAACTCTACGAGAGTCAGATGTTGAACAAGACCTACCTCAACATTGAACGGAACAATGGGCGCAGGAAGCGGAAAAAGAAATAGGCGGACGCGTGGCGGAAGGTAAACCCTAACGCCATTCGTGGCGCGGATAGCGCCGGGAAAGCTCGGGCTTGATCTTCGGGTATTGGTCACGCCAAAAATTCCCGAGGTCGTCCGTCACCTGAATCGGCCGCTGGTTGGGGGCCAGCACCTCGATTTTCACCGGGACCCGACCCTGCCCCAAGGTAAACTTTCCCTCGATGCCGTAGAGTTCCTGAATCCGGGCGCTGAGCACCGGCGGTCCTTCGACGTGATAGGTCACGCGTGACCGGCGGCCATTGGCCATGGTGAGACGTTCCGGCAGGTAGACGTCCAGCACCGCCAGCTGCTCGCTCGTCAACCAATCGCGCAGCGCGGGCATGACCGGCTTGTCCTTGAGCGCCTTGGCCGAAACCTCCCCATAACAAATCTGTTCTATCAAGGTGCCGCGATCCTTGGCCGTGATCGGAGTTATTTCCAATTCCGGAAACCATTCCGCCAGTCGGTTGACCCGGGTGATCCACTGCTCCACCGCCTCATCCCAGGCCGCCAGTTTGATGCGATCCGCCAGGACTTCACTGGTCAGTAACCTGGCCGCGGCATCCAGGGGCGGGTCCTCGTGGCTGCTTTTGCTTTCCAGGACCAGATCACGAAATTTGCGCTCCCGCCGCACCACCACCCGTTTGGCCGTTTCATCATAAATCACCCCACTGGCATTGCAGTAGTCATCCGGAAAAAGTTCCTGCAACCAGGTTTCCTCGATTGCGGTGGCCAGATTGAGCAACACATTCACCTCCCCGCCCCGCCCCCCCACTTCGGTGATTTCCGCTGCCACCAAAAGGGGGCTGTTTTGGATGACACTCTCCCGCGCCAACAAGCCACGCCGACCATGCACCAGATCACACCGCAAGGTGCCGACATCAAGCCGTCGCGCCAGCTGATCCGAAAAGCCCACCAACACACATTTACGCACGGCCACGCTGTCCACCCCGCGGTCACCGGCTTGCAGCCCCTCCTTCTCGGCAATTTTCAGGAATTGATCAAAAAGAGGGGCGACTTGTCTGGCCCCTTGGGCGTGCAGACCCAGATCACGGCAAACCTCCAAGCGATAGTTCGACCTGTCCGCCTGCAACCAGGCGCGCATCAGCAAAAAAAAGTCACTCTCATGTTCCTCGCCCAGCACACTTTCCCGGGCCTCCTCCACCGCCTTGCTCGCATTACGCAGGAGGAAATTCCTGCCCTGGGTCAATGCCGCCATCAGGGCAACCGGCCGGACACAGTCACGGGACTCCGCCTCCAGCAACATTCGGGCATAGCGCGGATGCAGGGGAAAATTCAGCATCTTGCGCCCCAGCGTGGTGATTTCACCCACTTGACCATCGAGCGCGCCCAAATCGGTCAATAATAGCTCTGCCCGTCCCAGAGCCTTGGGCTCCGGTTTCTCTATCCAAGGGAAATTGGCCACGTCGTTGATCCCAGTGGCCTTCAGGGTCAAGACGACTTCAGAGAGATCCAGGCGTTTCACTTCCGGCAGCTCCTGCGGAGACCGCTGACCATGGTCCCGTTCAGTCCACAGCCGGACACATACGCCCGGCGCTGTCCGGCCGGCCCGACCCGCCCGTTGATCGGCACTGGCCGCGGATATCTTTTCCACCAGCAGAGTGTTGATCCCGCGATGCGGATCGAATCGTGCAATCCGCGCCAAACCGCTGTCGATAACCGCAGTCACGCCATCGATGGTAAGGGAAGTTTCCGCCACATTCGTCGATACGATGATCTTGCGGGTGGTGGCACGGGCTACTGCGCGATCCTGCTGTTCCGTGGACAACTCGCCATGCAGGGGCAGGCAACTAAAATCCCGCAGTCCACGCCGGGCCTCCAGGGCCTGAACGGTGCGGCTGATTTCATAGGCCCCCGGCATGAATACCAGCATATCACCGGCAGTTTCTCCCCCCAGTCGTTCACACTCTCTGGCCGCAACATCCCACACCGGCTCTTGTTCAAAATTCACCGTTTTGGCCAGATAGCTCATGGCCACGGGAAACATTCTTCCTTGCGAGGTCAGCACTGCACAAGGAGCGAGGTAGTCCTTCAGAATCACCGTGTCCAGGGTGGCGGACATCACGACGATTTTCAGATCAGGCCGCGTGCTCTGCTGAATCTGGATTGCCCGGGCCAGGGTAATGTCACCATAGAGATGACGCTCGTGAAATTCATCAAAGATCAGCACGTCGATGCCCTTCAATTGGTCATCAAAGGACATCTGTCGCAGCAGCACGCCCTCGGTCACAAATCGAATTCGGGTGCGGGCTGAAACCCGGGACTCCAGTCGGATCTGATAACCCACCACCCCACCCAAGCCAGAGCCCAATTCTTCCGCCACGCGTTTGGCCAGCATGCGGGTCGCCAATCGCCGCGGCTGCAGAATCACCGCCTGCCCTGTCTCTAATAATCCATGGTCCAAAAGCATTTGGGGCAATTGGGTCGATTTACCCGAGCCGGTCGGTGCCTGCACCACCAGACGACCTTGCGTTCGCAATGAAGTGACAAGCGCTTCCTCCAGTTCGTAGATTGGCAAGTCACGATGGGCCATGTTCGGCCAAACGCTGTCCAGCACGGCGTTTGGTGCAACGTTGCACTTAAGGACTTTTGATGAACGCGCCCGGATAAATGAATCCAAGGAAAATAACGCCTCGTGAATAACCGGTGAATGACTTTATCCCCAGGTTATTCACCAAAATGAGTCGTGTAAAAGTTGTGCAGAACAATGACTTCACAAACGACCAACTCGTTTACACCTTGATCCTGTTCCTTGATAGAACAGTCGCAGTGCAATGATCTGAAACGAAAAGTTGATAACGCGACTGGGATAATCCCGGGTGACCGGGGAAAGGTTGACGACAGCTGGTGTCGGCAGCCCCTCTGCCTGCAGTCTATGCGGGCAACAGGCATATATCACCAGTTCCTCCGTCGGTTTCGTGACCGGCGGAAACACGAACTCAGGAGCTGAGCGGTCAGGCGCGAATAGAAACCGCGCTGAGCCGAGTCAAGTATGCGGGAAGTTTCGACCCGTATGCTGACGCAGTTACCCCTAGGGTTACGGTTGCTACTGCGGAGACCAGAACGCAGTCGCCCATCCCGGCAGGACAACCCCGCCAAAAGGCCCGGCTTCGAAAGAAGCGGGGCGCGAAAAGGAGAAGCGACCGCGGGGAGTGAGCGAGCCTGGCAAAGCTCGTCAACCTCCTCAACCAGAGCGGTGTGAAAAACCACATCGCCCTACTGCAAACCGAACGCAACCTGAGAGGTAAGAGGTCAGACCCGTAACACAGGGCCAACGGCCGGCTAGCCGCCGGCGCCGTCCCTGTGGCCACGGTGCCGACGCGAAAGACAGACGGATTGCAGGCGTGTCTGCACCACGTCCGGCGAGCCGCCTCCGGCAGGAGGTGACCGAACCGGGCGAAGAGACCTCACTCGATAGATCCCAGCCGGCAACGACCGGGACGGTCCCGCCATGAGACCGAAATCAGCGCATGCCGCGTTGAGTGGCGTCGGGGAGCACCCAGCCCGCGAAAGCGAGAGCGCCAAATGGAGTGCCGACGGGAAAGAGCGCGTGGCGAACGCCCACCCCCACTTTGACCCCGGGACCGCAAAGTCCCGGGGTCTTTGTTTTTTTAACCAAAACTCACCTGCAGTCACCCGTGGTGCGTGGCTAAACTTTCACCACAACTGTCGCGGCGATGCGGTCCTCGACGGCTTGACGGTTGGGCTCCCAGAGCAATTTGAGAAATCCGATCATGCCCATCGCCAAACCGGCAATGTAGCCACCTTGGCGCAGAAAACCGTCAAAATAAGTGAATGCTGTGCCATTAATCTTGGCCGCCCGAATGCGCAGGATGAATTTGCCCAGGGTGCGACCGTTGAACAGACCAGTCAGGAGAGTAAAATATATCCCCGACCAACCAAACGTCACGCCCAAGGTTCCGGTCAGAGCCCGGGCTCTGCCGGCCAGCGACCCGCTCGCGGCTCGCTCCGCCTTCACCTCGCTCTTCAAATCTTCAACTTGCAGCTGCAATTCCTGCACGGCCGCGCGCATCTGACCATAGGACTCATTCGGACCAACGAAAACAGTCTTTTGCATCGCAACACTGGCCGTGGGTGCGCGCAAAGCCGCCAGATTCAGTTTGTCCCAGCGCGTTATGGATGAATGGCCCAAGGCCAAAATGGATAAAAAGACCACCCCTCCCCCAATCACACGTAATACCCATCGTGCGACACGGAGCATCAGCGGTGCCGACTTACCACGTCCCAGGATCAAAGCCAGGAGCAAACCCATGGCGATGCCCAGAAAAGGTCCGGACAAAAGCGAGAGGGAAGCGACGGCAATCAGGTCGATTATCATGGCCATCAGACGCCGCCAGGGCTCAGCCAGGCTCAAACCCACAATTGTCGGGGCAACCGCCAGAGTCTCCGTGCGGACCTTTCGCCCCTTGGCATCGATTTGGGCAACCACTTCATCAGGCATGCTTTAAGAGCACGCTTTTCCCGGACCGGCAGCAAGTCCGATTGTATCCTCCCCCTTCGTCCTTGCCTTCGTGGATACCGGGTGGCACGTTTGTCCCTTTTATCAAGAAAAGCACGTGTCCGTCGCCATGAATCAGAACATCCGAAATATCGCCATTATTGCCCACGTTGACCATGGGAAGACCACTCTCGTGGACAAATTGCTCAAGGAAGGCGGCGTTTATCGCGCCAACCAGCAGGTGGAGGAGCGCGCCATGGATTCCATGGACCTCGAAAAGGAAAAGGGCATCACCATCAAGGCCAAGAACACCTCGGTGCACTGGGGCAGTAAAATCATCAACATTCTCGACACGCCTGGTCACGCCGATTTTGGCGGAGAAGTCGAACGCGCCCTGCGCATGGTGGACGGTGTCCTGCTGGTGGTGGATGCCTATGACGGTCCCCAAGCCCAAACCCGCTTTGTTTTGCGCAAGGCCCTGGCTCACGGTCTCAAGGTAGTTATCGTGATCAACAAAATTGATCGTGAGCATGCCGAACCGGCCAAGATGTATGAAAAGGTTCTAGAACTCCTGTTGGAACTCAACGCGGATGACGAACAGTTTGATGCCCCGGTGGTTTATGGCTCGGGTCGCGATGGCTACATGATGTATAATCTCGCGGACGAAAAGAAGGACATGACCCCTCTTTTCCAGACCATTCTGGATCACGTTCCCCCGCCTTTTGCCAAGCCCAATGATCCGTTTCACATGCTGGTCTCCAATATTGATTGGAGTGACTATGTGGGTCGTATTGCCGTGGGTAAAATCCTCGGTGGCACCGTCAATGTTGGTGATCCAGTCTTTATCATCCGTCACTCTGATGGCGGCAAACGTGTCCGCGGAAAAATCACCAAAGTATTTGAATTCACCGGCCTCGGCACCAAGGAAAACACCACCGCCAGCGCCGGCAATATCGTTGGTCTCACCGGTTTCGAGGACATTGATATCGGTGACACCTTGACCGCCGATGAGGCGGGTCACGCCCTACCCTTCACCCAGATCGATCCCCCGACGCTGGAGATGCAATTTTCCATCAATGACGGTCCCTTCGTTGGCACCGAGGGCAAACTGGTTACTTCACGTCAACTCCGCGAACGGCTCATGCGTGAGCTGAAGACCAATGTCTCCATCTTCATTGAAGATGCCGACAAGGCCGGTGTATTCACCGTCAAGGCTCGAGGGGCCATGCAGGTTGCCGTGCTGGTCGAGACCATGCGGCGGGAAGGCTTCGAACTGACGGTTTCGCGTCCAACCGTTATCGAAAAGATCGTCGATGGTCAGCGCCACGAACCTTACGAGACCGTCTGGATTGAAGTGCCCGACGAATGCGTCGGGGCCATCATGCAAAACATGGCCAACCGGAAGGGGCAACTTACCAACATGGAAAAGTTAACCACCACTACCATGATCGAGGCCACGATCACCACCCGTGGTTTGATCGGCATGGAAATCGACGTGGTAAATGCCACCAGTGGCCGGGGGGTCATGAGCCATCTTTTCAAGGAATACGGCCCCTATGTCGGCGAAGTGCTGACCCGTATCACGGGAACTTTGATTGCCACCGAGGCGGGGGAAACCACCACCTACGCCCTCGTGATGTGCCAGGAACGAGGCAAGCTCTTTGTCGGTCCCGGTGAGAAGGTATACGAAGGCATGATCGTGGGTGAAAACCCCCGCAATGAGGACATTGCGATCAACGCCGTGCGTGAAAAGAAACTCACCAACTTTCGCTCCCAAGGTGAAGGCGTGGCGGCCGGGTTGACCCCCGCAATAAAATTCTCCCTCGAACGGGCGATTGAATACATCGCCGCCGATGAGTTGCTGGAGGTAACGCCAAAGAATCTGCGTCTCCGCAAACGTATCCTCAATAACGGAGAGCGGCAAAAGGCCGCAAAGCACTCGAAATAGTCAGGCTGCCGCTTCCCTCCGGGTCTTGTCACTTCCGGCCGTTAAAGGAAAAATTCCTTTTCGGCCTGTGCGATGGACAAGCCGGTCTCGAGTTGTTTTCGCAAACCGTAATACCGCAGGAACGGCACGACATGGTGCGCGCCGGTGGTAACTTCACGCATAAACATCCGACCCAGGGTTCCGGTCTCATTCAAATAGCCACTGTCGTGAAAGCGCCGCTCGGCAGCCGCCACATCGTAGCGAACCGCGTGGTGTTCCACTGCCCAGCACCGGTCGCGCAGGGTGACGAGACAAAACTGGGCCCGGGTCTGTCCGTCCAGTGGCAAGCCGACCGCACCGGTGGTCACAATGCGCCGCCCGCGCCACTCCCGCGTTGAGCCTATATGGTTGTGTGAGCGCACAATAAATTGTGCCCCCGGTTCGCTGAACATCGCATCAATCTCCGCGGCCGGCGTGTGCGGCAGGATCGAATCCGCATCGCTCCTTTGTGAGGCATGCACAATCAACAACCCGGGTGCTGCCTCCGAATGCCATTCCATCGGCAATAATGCCATTTCCGCCCGCTGCGCCGTGCTCATGGTGCGATGCGTGTATTGCAATGGGGCAAACTGCGGCGTGGACCACACCGGTTCCGCCCGCTCGGTGCCATAATCCATCACGTAACGCTCATGATTACCCCGCAAAATTGGCCAGCCCATGGCCTTGATACATGCCCAACAGGCGGCGGAATCCGGTGCTCCGTCGACGATGTCGCCTGCGACAATCACCTGATCGGGTTTCATGGCGTCAAGGGTCGTCAACACCGCTTCCAACGCCGGCAGATTGCCATGGATGTCCGCAATAATCGCAATGCGCATGTGGCCAAAACATGGTTCCAGGCTCACCCCGCGCAACGACCAAATCTTACAGTAGTTGGCCGGATTGGGGATCAGTCAGACCCATGCGGGTGGCGAAGGTATGGGCAATGCTCGCCGCCGCATTTTTCGCCCTCACGGCCCCTTCCCCTGCGAAACTCTCATCCACCACTTGATTGAACAGTTCCAACCAACGCTCGAAATGTTCCCGTCCCACCGGTAAAACCGCATGCAGTGGAAACGGTCGCCCTGCATATCCGGGCAGCCCAAGAACCATACTGTTCCAAAAGGCATACATTTTGGGCAAGTGATGAGCCCAATCCACTTTGGCCACATCAGCAAATATTGGATTCAGCAAAGCATCTGTTTGCACCTTCGTGTAGAATGAATCGACGAGCAATTTCACGTCGGACTCGTTGATGATATCTGGCATCAGTCAATCCGATGGCCTGGGTCGGCTGACTCAAGCTTCAGCCGCCTGAATCTTGATGCAGCTCAAGTTAAGCCCGTTTTTTGCCGGGTTTTTTGGCTTTCTCGTAAGTGGTCTTATGCGCACGCGCCAGTTTCTTGTAATCACCGGTCCGCAACGCCTCAATCTGATCCCGCAATAAGGCGGCTCGTTCGAATTGGAGCTGACGGGAGGCCTCCAGCATGTCGGTTTCCAATTCCGCAATCACGGCTTTGACATCTTCGTCGGATTCAGCGACGGCCACCGTCTCCTTTTCACCGGAACCGTCATAAACATGCAGGCTCGCCTGGGCGGATCTTTGCACGCTGCGCGGCGTGATTCCGTTGGCCAAATTGTGAGCTATTTGCTTCACCCGGCGGTAAGTCACCACGTCCATGGTGCGGCGGATGGATTCCGTGATGGTATCAGCGTAAAAGATGACCCGGCCCTTTTCATGCCGGGCCGCCCGGCCGGCAGTTTGGGTCAGACTGGTCTCGCTGCGCAGAAAGCCCTCTTTGTCGGCATCAAGAATCGCCACCAACGCAACCTCGGGCAAATCGAGCCCTTCCCGCAGCAAATTGATGCCCACCAACACATCGAAATTACCCAGGCGCAGATTGCGCAAAATCTCCACCCGCTCAATCGCATCGATATCGCTGTGCAAATATTCGACCCGGATCTTGGCCTCCCGCAGGTAACTAGTGATGTCCTCGGACAATCGCTTGGTCAGCGTCGTCACCAACACACGTTCACCCTCGGCCACTGCCGCACGAATTTCGCCGATCAAATCCTCCACCTGCCCCTTCGTCGGGCGCACGGTGATCTCGGGATCCAAGAGACCGGTTGGTCGGATCAACTGCTCGGCAATGACCGCCGAGGCTTCCAATTCAAACTTGGCCGGGGTCGCCGAGACAAACAGGGTCTGTCCGGTGATTTCGCGGAACTCGGCGAAACTTTGGGGACGATTGTCCAGGGCCGAGGGCAATCTGAAGCCAAAGTTAACCAAGTTCGATTTCCTCGCCCTATCCCCATTGGACATGCCACCAATTTGTGGCACGGTCGCATGGCTTTCATCGATCATCAGCAGGAAATCCTTCGGGAAAAAATCGATCAGACAGAATGGCCGGTCACCCGGTTTACGCCCGGTCAAATGCCGGGAGTAGTTCTCAATACCGTTGCAGAATCCCATCTCCTGCAGCATCTCGAGATCATAATTCGTCCGCATGCGGATTCGTTGTGCCTCGAGCAATTGCCCCTGTTTTTCAAACCACGCCACCCGCTCGTCGAGCTCCGCCTTGATCGTGGCTATGGCCGGATCCAGTTTTCCCCTCGTGGTGACATACTGGTTCGCCGGGTAGAGGTCAAATTGGTCGAGCGGCCGGATGATGCGGCCGGTCAACGGATCGAATTCACTGATGTTGTCGACCTCATCTCCAAAAAACTCCACCCGCAGTCCCTGCTCGGAATAGGCCGGCATGATGTCCACGACATCACCTCGCACCCTGAAACAGCCTCGTTTCAGTTCGTAGTCATTGCGCTCATAGAGGTTGTCCACCAGCCGTTCCAAAAGGACATTGCGCCCCAGGTCATCCGCCCGGCGCAGGGCAATCCGCATGGAGGTGAAATCCTCCGGTGAACCCAGGCCATAGATGCAGGAAACACTGGCGACCACGATCACGTCCCGACGTGAGACCAGTGAACTGGTCGTGGCAATGCGCAGGCGTTCGATCTCCTCGTTGATCGAGGAATCCTTCTCGATGTAGGTGTCGCTGGAGGCAATATAGGCCTCCGGCTGGTAATAATCATAGTAACTGACAAAGTATTCCACGGCATTCTCGGGAAAGAAATTCTTGAACTCGGAGTAGAGTTGCGCCGCGAGTGTCTTGTTATGCGATATGATCAGCGTTGGCCGGTCACACTCCGCAATCACGTTGGCCATGGTGAAAGTCTTTCCGGATCCCGTCACGCCCAGCAACGTCTGGTCCCGGTTCCCCGCCTTGATTGAGGCCAGCAACTGCTCAATCGCCCGTGGCTGGTCCCCGGTGGGCTTGTAATCGGACTTGAGCTTGAAAAGCATTCCTAACTGGAAATCAGCGCGACCAAATCCGCAACCGTGAGTTCATCCAGTCGGGACACCACCCGGTCCGTCATGCGCAATTCCTCCGGCGGATGGGTGGTCGCGACCCCCACGACTTTCATGCCACCGGCCCGGGCGGCTTGGATACCGGCCAGGGCATCTTCAAAAACGATGCATTGCTCTGGAGCCCGTCCGGTTTTCACGGCCGCTTTCAAAAACACCTCGGGGTCCGGTTTGCCGTGACTGACATCCTCGGACGTCACAATGCCACCAAACAGGGCATCAAATCCCAACACACCGAGAATGGTGTCGATGTTCTCTCGATGCGTTGATGAACCGATGCAGCTCGGCACACCGGCGGACTTGAGCCTTTGCAAAAATGGGTGCACGCCGGGCAGGGCCTGCAGGCCACGTTCCACCACCACCTCCCGATAAAGCGCTTCCTTGCGTAGGGACAAACGGTGGATTTCGGCCTGATCTGTCGTCCATTTCAGCAAATGGGGAATGATCCACTCGTTCTTGCGTCCGAATCCGACCGTAAAGTGATCCGGGGGCAGGATGCGCTTTTCCTCCTCGGCGAGGCGCTCCCAGCTGGCTTCGTGCTGCCGGGAGGAATCAATAATCACGCCATCCCAATCAAAGATGACGCCTAAATCGGCTACGGTGGTGGTGCTCACAAACCAAAGACTTTAAGAGTCGAACTCCAGAGGCCAGACCAGAACTTGCGGGCCTTTTTTGCCTCACCCTCCGTCGAAATCTCCTGGCACAGAAACAGCCCCCGCCCGGCAAACAAATCGTCAAACAAAGGATTCATATCCCGGTAGTAACCCCAGAAAGTCTCAGCCCGAACTGGCCGGTAATCGAGATTGGGCGTGAATCCAATGGTCGCGTCCTGGTTGGTGCGCCGCGCCGTCAATTTGGTGCCGTCCACACCGCCCAATCGCTCTGCGCGCACCCCCCTGCTTCCCGCCACAATCAGCCGACAAGGCCCGACGAATTCAAAATAGCGGAACTGGAGGGTGACCCAAGCCTGCCAGCGAAACAGCTGCCAACGGCGGCGAATGCGCAGTCTTTTACCTTCAGCCAACGCAGCACCGGCCAGAAAACTGGGGCGCAAGATCAACGAACCGCCTTCGCCCAGTGTGATCAGGGCCAATTCAATATGTGGATTGGCCTGATTCGACAAGGTGACCCGTTGTTCGCCGGCTTCGGGGTTCGGCTGTATTTCAATCAGCTCAACCAAGCCGCTGGCCAGACAGGTGAAAGGAATCGTCCAATCCAGCAGGAATCGGGTCTTTTTCTGCAAACCTTCATCCGAGGCCTGCAAAAATCGTTCGCGCACCCAAAGCCGCTCCTGGCTTCGCAGCGGCAGGTCGAGCGACACGTGACTGCTTCCCACTTCGGGCATGTGGGTCAAATCGGCGGTCAATCGCACCGGACGTCCCCGCATGATGGTGGGGGCCACGCCATAATACATGAAGACCTTCCCGACGGTGGGTCCGAAAAAATAGAGCACAAGCGCGCCCAGCAACCACCAGCGTATCTTTTCCCATGCCTGCAGCAGGTAATGCATCACTTTTGACCGCTGCTGCTCCACTTTGAGGATTTGCGCTTCCAAGCGACCCAAGGCCACCTCAAGGCCATCACGTTCCCAGGTCATGCGCGTAAACTGCCGCTGCAAATCAACCACTTTGGCCTCTGCCGTATCGCGCATTTTTTCCATCCGCAGCTTCTGCGTGGCATTCGCGGCCTGCTGTTCGGGATTGCCGATCAGTCGATCCCAAGTGCTTTCCAAGTCCTTGAGCTTCGTGATTACCTTCTCGGTCTGGACCACCTTTTCCTTTTCCGCCGCAATGGACTCGAGCAAATTTTCCAGCCGATGATCGACATCAACCAAGGCCTCCCGGTAATGGGTGCGTTCACCAGAAAGGGCCCGCATGACCTCATGCCGATGCAGGTCAAAATCGACATTGTCGCGCAGGAATATCCAAAGGCCATAAGCCGCAAGCGACAGCACCACCATCAAAAGGGCGGCTGCCACCTTTTGGAAAAGCCAACGGAGAAATTGCAGGACGGATAACATATCACCCGGTCATCTAAGCCGGATTAGGTGCCATCATTGAAATCGTGAAGCACCGCGAAGCCAATTGCTAAAGTCATCAGGCTGCCTCAACTTGAGGCCATAAACAACCGTCGGGCACACGCTGCCTGCACCCCAACCCCTGCATTAAATGTCCAAAGTTATCGTTTCTTCGCTCTACGATTCCGATGTCTTCAAAATGGCCTGTCGACAGTTTGATACGGCTGCTGACGCCATCAGCCTGCCGGAACATATCCGGGACCGAACCAAATATCCCCGACGCTGCCTCTGCGTTGCCCTTCCCGTCAAGCGCGACGACGGAAGCGTTACGGTGTATGAGGGATATCGGGTGCAGCACAATCTCTCCACTGGTCCTTCCAAAGGCGGTATTCGTTTTCACCAGGATGTCACCATCGGGGAGGTGGCCGCCCTTTCCATGTGGATGAGTTGGAAATGTTCATTGGTCGGGTTGCCTTACGGTGGAGCCAAGGGGGGCGTTATCGTCAACCCTTCGCAATTGTCGCTCAATGAACTGGAGCGTCTTTCCCGGCGTTACATGCAGGAGTTGATCAATTTTGTCGGTCCCGACCTTGATATTCCAGCTCCCGATGTGGGCACCAATGAGAGGATCATGGGCTGGATGATGGACACCTACTCCAACCATGTCGGACATATTGAACCGGCCGTGGTTACGGGCAAACCCATCGCCTTGGGCGGATCCCAGGGTCGGCGCGAAGCCACGGGGGCCGGGGTTGCCTACCTTGTGAAAAAATATCTCGAGGACCTCAAGATCCCCATCAAGAAGGCAACCGACGCCATTCAGGGCTTCGGCAATGTAGGCAGTGAAGCGGCCCTGGCCTTGGCGGAATACGGGGCGGAGATCGTCGCCATCTCCGACTACACGGGTGGCATCTATGAGGCGAAGGGTATCGATATTCAGAAGGC
>JAIPJW010000023.1 GCA_021734075.1 Cephaloticoccus sp. | reverse complement strand
CCCTCCGCTGGCACCCCGGAGCGGCAATGCCCGGGGCCTGGTGCGAGCGCTGGGAAACCAGTCCCTCCCAATCCGGGGCTTGGCCGGATGCCATAATCCAGATCGAGGCGCAGGATTATCCGGCTTAACCGCTTGGCGGGGGAACGATTCGGGGCGGTCTCCCCCTTGAAATCAAGATAGGGGTCGTGTTTGGGCTGAAGCGGCAGTAGGATGTCAGGTTCAGCCGGTGTCTTGCGCGAAAATCATTTCTGATCAGTCGTGTTGAAGGTGCCGACTGAACCACACTCATGCGCGACGAATACCTGAAGGCTGCCCTGTTAGTAATCACGGACCCCAATATTTTGGTCAATGTGGTCTCGCGCCGCGTGAAGCAATTGCGCCGCGGTCATCGCGCCCTGGTTGAGTCGCTGGAAAAACTGTCGACCGAGGACATTGCCCTGCGCGAGATCATCGAGGGCAAGATCAGCTACGAGATGCCGACCGATCTGGAAATGATCGCCGCCCAGAGCTGACCCGGTTGGCCCACCTGCAAGGTGCGGTGCCTGCGGGCTGGTTTGAGCTGAAGCTGTTCCCCAAATTTTTTACACGGGGAATTGCCCGGCGAGTTTATTTCAGCGCGTCCAACACAATCCCGGCCGTCAGCAACTCGGGCAGTATGACGGGCTCGGTCTGACCGGGTTTCCAAATCACGTTGAACGGCACGGCGCTGCGGTTGTAATGCGCGAGCTCGGCGGTGATCAGAGGATCCTGGTTGGTCCAATCACCGCGCAAGGTGGCGATATTGTGCGCGCGGAAATAGCGGAGGATTTCGGCGTCGTGGAAAACCAGTTTCTTGTTGGCCTGGCAGGTGGCGCACCAGCGGGCGGTGAAATCCACGTAGATGGTGCGGTTTTCACCCCGCAGTTTTGCCACGGTTTCGGGGCTCCATTTTTCCCACGTCACTTCGGTGGGTGAAGGAGCCTGCGGCCAGCCGGTCCATGCCCCCAAGGCAAAGACGATCAAGCCGGCGATCAGGCCGAAACGCGCGCGACCGGCAGAAGCTCCAGGCGCATTCCAGCGGCCGTAGACCCAAACGCCCATGGCGATCAGCACGAGGCCCAGCAAGACCATCAGCATGCGCCCTTCGTTGACCTGACCGGCAAGCACCCACACGAGGTAGCCCACGGTGGCGTAAAGCGGAAAGGCCATGAATTGCTTGAAGGTCTCCATCCAGGCGCCGGGCCGGGGCAGGATCTTGATGGCGCCGGGGAAGATCGAGAGCAGCAGATACGGGGTCGAGAGCCCGATGGCGATAAAGGTGAAGATGGTGAACGACTCGATCAGGGGCAGGGCTAGGGCCGCGCCGAGGGCGGGAGCGAGAAAGGGGGCGGAGCAGGGCGTCGCCACCACGGTGGCCAGAACTCCGGTGAAGAAGGAACCGGCAAAACCGGACTTCATTTGCAAACCCGAGCCGACGCCGACGGCGGAGAGACCAAACTCGAAGACGCCGCTCATGTTGAGGGCGAAGACCAGCAACAGAATGGAGAGGGCAAAAACGAAAGCGGGTGATTGGAGCTGAAAGCCCCAGCCGAGTTCGTCGCCACTGGCGCGCAGCACCCCGAGCACTCCGGCAAGGGTCCAGAAAGACACCAGCACCCCGATCGTGAAAACCAAGCCGTGGAGCGCGACTTTGCGGCGATCACTGCCCGCTTGGTTGACGAAGCCGAGGATCTTGATCCCGAGCACCGGAAAGACGCAGGGCATCAGGTTCAGGATCAACCCGCCGACAAAGGCGAGCAGGAGCGTGCCCACAAAGGTGGAGGCGCCGGGCGAGGTGGTGCCGGCAACGGTTGCCGTGGCGAAGGGCACGTCGATGCGCAGGCCGCGCAGCCCGCCCGTGGGCCCCCAGCCGTTTTCCGCCGTGAGCACCCCGACCAGCTGGGTGGCTTCCTGCGGCCCGTCCGGAGAAACTTCCAGGGTCAGGATGTAGCCTCCCTTTCCGTCCGGTTGCACCAGCTGGGGTCTTTCGTAGGCGACCAGATTGTCGTCGGCAAAAAAGTGCAGTTGGCCCGGCAGCTGGTTTCCCGGGCCTTGGGGAGTGACCGCCAGGATGATGTTTTGGGCGGTCCGGCTGGCGGTTACCCGCCAATCCGCTGACGCGACCGGCAGTCCGGCGACGACTTGGGCGATGCGGGCGCCGAACGTTTCGTTCCCAACCGGTGGGTTGCTGCTTACCGGCAGTTGCAACTGCAATTCGGCCTCACCCGGCATGCACACGTCTTTGCACATCAGCCAATCCACCGTGGCCTGGAGCGTGATGGGGCGGCTCGGATCAAGCTCTGCCGGGGGCGTGATCACGACCGGCAGCAACTGGTCACCCTCATAACCATTGCCGATGACATTGCCCGTCCGATCCTTCAGGGTGACTGGGGCGGGCCATTGGATGGGTCCGGCGGTGAACCCAGCGGGGAGGTTCCAGGCAATATTGGTGACCAGACCGGTGCCGGGATTGATCCAATACGTATGCCAATGCGGGTCGTGTTGCAGGCGCAGGGCGACGGTGAACGGCCGGCCGGGTTGAATGGAAGTATCGGCCGCAACCAGCGAGGCTTTTACTTGGGCCGGCGCATTGAGCGGCAACAGGGCGGTCAGGCCCAAAACGAGAAAGGCAAATGCTCGGGGCATTTTCATAAAGGTAAGGATTTGATAAAACGTGAGAGAAGCAAACCGAAGCCTGCTTCCCCCGTTTGATCAGTTTATCGAATAAGTCACGGTTGGACCATGGGCCGAATGGACTATTCGGCCGGTTTCAGGGACGACCGCACCCAGATCATGTCGGGGAATTCATCCCGGTCCTGACCGCCCGGGCGAGGCGACGGCCGGATTCGATGCAGTTGGCGAGGGAGATGCCGTCGCGGGCATTGCCGCCGAAATAAATTCCGGGCGTCGCCGCTTCCACGGAGCTGAAGATGGCTTTGAAGCGGCCATAACCGAGCGTGTATTGGGGGATTGCCCGCGGCCAGCGGGTCACCCGGTAATACACCGGTTCACCCTGCACCCCGAGTAGGGAACCAAGTTCCTCGCGCAGGAGTTGGTGCAGCCCGGCATCATCCAAGTGTGCAAGTTCCGGTGAACGCACCCCCCCTACAAACGTGGTCAGGGCGACATGGCCGTCGGGCGCGCGGTTGGGAAAGAGGGTGCTGGAAAACAGCACACCCAACATGCGGCGCTTTTCTATCTCGGGCACCAGCAAACCAAACCCATCGAGCGGATGGGCAACTTGTTCGCGCCGGTAACCCGCGAACACCGAGGTGACGGCGGGTTGTTCAATCTCACCCAGTTCCGGGAGGCGATCCGCCCCCGGCACATCGACCAAGGGCAGCTTGGCCAGCACATCAGCCGGCAGGGCACACACCACGGCGGCATAATTTTCCGTGACCATCCGGCCGTCCTTTTCGGAAGTGACTTCCCAGTGTTGGGCCACTTTGCGCACGGACGTCACCCGCTGCCCGAGCTGCACCCGCTCACCCAGGCCGGCAGCCAGGGCTTGCGGCAACTCGGCGAGGCCCTCGGGGAAGGAAAGGATCCGGCCCTTGGGTCCGCCGCTGGTGTTGCGACGCTTCAAGGCGCCGCGGATCAGCGACCCGTAAGTCTGTTCCAGCGCGTGCAGTTTGGGAAAACCATGCGTGACCGACAGCTTGCATGGATCACCCGCATACACTCCGCCCACGAATGGATTGATGGCGTAGTCGAGAAATTCACGACCCAGGCGCCGCTCCACAAAGGCACCGACACTTTCCTCCACATCGGCCGGCGCCTTGGCCCGCCACGGTTCGCCGAGCAGGGCCAGCTTGGCCCGCATCGAGAACAGCTTGGTTCCGACAAAGGCCAGGGGTGAAGTGGGCATGGCCACGAGGCGGCCATCGCGCATGACGTAACGATTTTTGGCGGAATCGGCGGCGTAGAGCCGGCGGGGGTTTAGCCCGACGGCATCGATGAGGGCCGCGACCTCCGCGGAACCTTCCAGCATCGAATTGGGACCCGACTCCTGCAACCAGCCCTGGTCCCGGGTGGAGACAATCACTCCGCCGGGCACACGGGCGGCTTCCAGAACCCTGACCGGCACGTTTGCCCGATGAAGGTGCCAGGCGGCGGTGAGGCCGGTGATGCCGCCACCGAGCACGGCAACGGGCAGAGGAGAAGTTTCCGTGGACATGTCAGTTCAAGAATCGAATGGTTCAGACGGTGCGGGAATGCCGTTTTGATTCCGCGGAATAGTAGGCATCGAAGCATACGGCGATGTTACGCAGGAACAGGCGGCCCAAATCGGTCACCCTCAAGCCGTCGTCCGAGAGAACAACCAAGCCATCATCGGCCAGTGGTTGCAGCCGGGAAAGTTCGGTGGCGTAGGTTTGGGCGAAGTCGCACCCGAATTCCTGCGACAGCGCGATGTAGTCGAGCTGCAGGTGACACATGACCCGCATGATGATTTCACGGCGACGATGGTCCTCGTCGGACAGCTCGCGACCGCGCAACGCCGGGATCTCGCCCCGGTCGAGAGCGGCGTAATAAGGGGCCAGCGTCTTGTGGTTCTGACGGTAACTGTAGGGGGTTTGGGAAATGGACGAGATGCCGAAAGCAAGGATCTCCGCGCCGGCGCGGGTGCTGTAACCCTGGAAATTGCGCTGGAGGGTGCGGGCGGCCTGGGCGACGGCGAGTTCGTCGGTCGCCTTGGCGAAATGGTCCATGCCCACATACACATAGCCACGACTGGTCAGCGTTTCGGTGATCAGCTTGAGCATCGCGAGCTTGGTGTCGGGCGAGGGCAGCGCGGCCTCCCGCTCCAGAATCTTTTGGGCGGGTTTCATCCACGGCACGTGGGCATAGCTGAACACCGCCAAGCGGTCGGGATCGAGTTCCAGCACTTGTTCCAAGGTGTCGCGGAAGGAATCCACCGTTTGGTAGGGCAGGCCGTAGATGAGATCGAGATTGATGGAGAAAAACCCCTCGGAACGCAGCCAGTTGATGGCTTGTTCGGTCATGGCCCGGGGCTGAATCCGGTGCACGGCCTCCTGCACCTTGGGATTGAAATCCTGCACGCCCAACGAGGCCCGGGTGAAGCCGCTTTCGCGCAGGGCCACGATTTGGCCATGGGACAACCGGCGGGGATCAATCTCGACACTGAGCTCGGCGTCCTCGGTGAATTGAAAATACTGCCGGGTCAGCTGGTTGAGGCGGGCCAGTTGGGGCGCTTGGAAAAAGGTTGGCGTGCCACCGCCGTAGTGCAGTTGCACCACCTTGCGGTCGGGGTGGACCTTGGGCGCGAGCAGGGCGACCTCCTTCTCGAGGTAGTCGAGGTATTGGTCGGATGACTGGTGGTTGAGCGTGATGACGGTGGTGCACCCGCAGAACCAGCAGAGGGTTTCGCAAAAGGGCAGATGGTAATAGAGCGAGAGGGGGAGCGAAGCGTCCTGGTTTGACCGGTTGATATGCGCCAGGAGGGGCTCCGGTTGGGGGAAGTCCTTGAACTCCACTGCCGTCGGATACGACGTGTAACGCGGGGCGGAAACGTCGTATTTTCGCACGAGATCAAGATCGACTGTAATCATAAGAAGGAGGTGGGGCCGCCGGGGCCGGTTGGAAAAAGGAAATGGAGGTGGAGGCCTGAAAAGTTAGAGCTGGTGGAATGAATTTCGAGCACGGAAGCTCACCTTTCCGCAAAAACGAATAAATACCCCGTTTGGGCCAAACCCTGGCGGGTCATTGGTTTTCACCCAGATTGCGCTGCAACAGTCGGTTCAACTCCGCTTCATTCTGCACCGTAATGGTGCGGGCGGCCACCTTGATGAGTTTTTTGTCCCGCAGCCGGGCCAACGTGCGGGAGAGGGTTTCACTGCTGGTGCCCAGTTCGGCGGCGAGCACTCGTTTGGTGCCGGACAGGGTGATCACGTTGCCGGTCGTGGTGCGGGCATGTTTGAGCAGCCAATTCAGCAGCCGGGTCTCCACATCCTTCAGGGTAAGATCATCGAGCATGCCAACCAGCACGCGCAGATGACTGCTCATCGAGCCGAGCATGCGCAGGGCGAGATCGGGCCGACGACCAATGAGTTCAAGAATGGGGCCCTTGGGGATGATCAGCACGGTGCTGGGTTCGACGGCCCGGGCATTGGCCGGGTAACCGGTGGGCGAGGCGAGGGCGGCCTCGGCGAGGGACTCGCCCGAGCGGAACACATGAATCACCTGTTCCTTGCCGGCGGCGCTCACCCGGTGGACGTTGATGGCGCCACTTTGCACGAGATAGCAGCCCCGGGCCGGCTCGCCCTCGTGGAAGAGGTATTCGTCCTTGGCCAGTTTCTGGGTGACGACAAACCCTGCGATCACGCCCAAATCGTCCCCGGACAGACCGGAAAAGAGCTGGCAACAGCGCAACGTGCCGATGAGACCGGTGAGCTTGAGGTCGGAAGTGCGGTGCGGAGGAGTCATGCCAGCGAGAGTAAACGGAAGCTTGGCAACCGAGTCCCGCCGAAAATTTCGAGCGGTTTTGTTTGATTCAAGTCAAGGTCATGGGGGGCAACCCGTGGCAAAGTGTGCCCCACGACCTTTTTACCATGACCACATCCACTTCTCCCCAATTTGCTCCGGAATCCATGATCGGCAGCCTGGTTGCGGCCCGGCCTGCCTTGGCGCGCGTCTTTGAAAATCTCGGCCTTGATTATTGCTGTGGCGGCAAGCAAACCCTCGCGACCGCCTGCGCCGGCAAAGGGTTGGACGCGCAAACGGTGGTGGCGATGCTGGAGGCCGCGGTGGTCGCGCCAACTACCGAGATGGATCCGGCTGGCATGACCCTCACGCAGCTGGCGGATCATATCGAGCAGACGCACCATGTCTATGTGAAGGCAGAGTTGCCGCGCTTGGTGGAGTTGGCCGAGCGGGTGGCCCACAAGCATGCTTGGCGGGATGCCCGACTGCCGGAGGTGGCCGAGACGGTCGTGGCCCTGGCCAATGAGATGGCGAGCCACATGCAAAAGGAAGAGATGATCCTTTTTCCTCTGATCCGGCTGATTGATGCAGGGGAGACGAGCGGATTTCATTGCGGGTCCATCGCCAATCCCATCAGCGTCATGGAAGCCGAACATGAGTCGGCGGGCAGCGCCACGGCACGCCTGCGTGAATTGACCGACGGCTTTACACCCGATGCGGAGGCGTGCAACACCCACCGGGCCCTGCTCGCGAGTCTGGCCGAATTTGAATCCGACCTGCACCGCCATGTGCACAAGGAGAACAACATTCTGTTTCCCCGCGCCCTGGCCAAGGAAAAGCAATAGGGCGGTTGGCTCAACCGGCCGTCAGTCGATCCAGCACCAGGGCCAATAGCACGACTGGCAGATAGATGATCGAAGCGAAAAACAGCCGGCGGGCCGCGGGTTCGCGGTCGCCCGGGGCCAATACAAACCGCCCCGCGCAAGCGAGGAAGGCAAGACCGGCGAGCGCAGCGGGCACCCCGTAGAGTGCCCCCAATTGGCCCAGTGCCCAAGGCGCCAGCGAAACCGGCAATAGGAGCATCGCGTAAAAGAGGGACCACCCGGCGGTTGCCCTGCCCGTGGGATCGATGGCGGGTAGCAGGCGAAAACCGGCTCCGCGATAATCAGCCCGGTGGCGCCAACCGATCGCGAAAAAATGCGGCATTTGCCAACACAGCAATACGGCGAAAAGGGTCACACCAGGCGCGGCCCACAGGTCGCCGGCAGCGGCATTGCCCAACAAGGGCGGCAACGCGCCTGACACCGCGCCAAGCTCTGTCGCCCAGCGGGTGCGCCGCTTCAAAGGGGTGTAAACGAGACCGTAGAGCAGGATCGTGAGCGCGGCGAGGCCTGCCGCCGGAAGGTTGACCCAGATTGCCAGCCCGCCAACCCCACTCAGCGAGAGAATCAGGCTCCACCCCAAGGCGGTCCCCGGGGTCACCTGGGCTTGGGGGAGGGGCCGGCCGCGGGTGCGTTGCATCTGCGCATCTGATTTTCGCTCCCACCATTGATTGAGCGAAAGCGCGCCGGCCGCGGCCAACGCGGTGCCACTCAGGGTGAGAAGGAAGACCGGCAAGCCCCCGACGGATGGCGCGGTGCCGTAGGCGACCAAGGCCGTGAGCACGGACATGACTGCGAGTGAAGGCTTCGTCAACGCGAGCAAGGCTCCCAGTTTGGCTGGCCAAACTTGCCGACCGGGGGGAGCAGAAAGTGATGCGGCGATGGGGAAACTCGTCACGGCAGGGCAGAGCATAGCGGAAGTTGCGCGATAAAACATTGATCTGCGTCAAGGCCCCCAAGCCGGACATCGGTTACAAACAGGGCCATGCCCTCACCAGTAATATCCCTGCCCCAGCACCCGGGACTTGTCGTCGCCCGGCCACAGGTCCGGTCACGTGACAGGGCGGTGCAGGAGGTCGGCAACAGACCGGCCCGCGGATGGTTTCTCTTTGCCATCGGCAGCTTGGTGCTGGCGGGGTTGCTGTCACTGACGCTGGTGGTTGGCCGGCTGCCCTTTCTCGGTTGGCTGTTTACCGATCCACTTTTTTTTAAGCGCGCGCTCGTGGTGCATGTTGACCTTTCGATCGTGGTTTGGTTTCAGGCGGGCACACTGGCATTTCTTGGACTGGCCCTGGGGCCACGTCTGCACCGGGGCGTGACGATGACGGCCTTGGTCCTGGCGGGGGCCGGGGTCGCCGGCCTGTTGGTTGGTGCGCTCATGCCGGGGGCATTGCCCGTGCTCTCCAACTATGTGCCGGTGATCGATCACCCGGTATTCTTTGCCGGACTGGCCTGTTGGTTTGTCGGTTCAGGCTTGTTTTTTGGATTTGCGCTGATGACTCCCGCCCGCACTGACGCGAAGGCGATGACTCCGGCGGTGGTGGTTGGCTTGCGTGCCTCGGCGGCCGCCAATTTGCTGGCGATCATCACATTTGTCGGAGCATGGCGGACCAATCCTGCGGCGGTGCCGGCGGTGTATTACGAACTGCTGTTCTGGGGCGGGGGGCACGTGCTGCAGGCCGGCAATGTGGCCCTGATGTTGGCCCTCTGGCTGCATTTGTTGCAGCGTTGGACCGGTCGCAGTCTGTTGGATGCAACTTCGGCGACCGCGTTGATGGTGGCGCTGGTGTTGCCGCAGTTGATCATGCCGGTGCTGGCCTTCAGTGGCACCACGGGAACCCTCTACTTCTCCATGGCCACACATTTGATGCGGTGGACTATTTTCCCGGTGGTGCTGGTGGTGCTGGGGGCCGCGGCAATCCAAGTGTGGCGGCTGCGGGCTGAGTTGGTCTGGCGGGATTACCGTTGGGCGGGACTCGCGGGGAGTGCGACCCTCATCGCGCTGGGCTTTATTTTGGGTTCGCTGATCCGCACTTCCAGCACGCTGGTGCCGGGACACTATCATTGTGCGATCGGTGCCGTGACAATCGCCCTGATGGCGGCGGCCTACGATTTTTGTGTTGCGGTGGCGCCCGACCGCTCCGCGGCACCGGCGCCACGGCGCGCGCGGTTGCAACTCTTGCTCTTCGGTGGCGGTCAGGCGATTTTCGGCCTCGGGTTTGCCCTGGCCGGGGCCTACGGCATGGGCCGCAAGCAATATGGAATCGAACAGCACGTCCGCTCACTCGGCGAATACCTCGGCCTGAGCGTGATGGGTCTCGGCGGTCTCGTGGCCGTGGCCGGCGGCATTTTTTTCCTCGTCGTGATGGTGCGAAGCATCAGCGCATGGCGCGAACGAATTTCACCCTGTCCTGAAATATCCCATGAATAACGAACCCAAGAAGCACCCCCTGCAGAAGCTGATGGATAATCCCTGGCTGCTCCTCGTCCTCGGCGTCCTGATCCCGGTCCTCTCCTATACGGTGTGGGGTTGGATCGAACTCCTGCTCACCAAACCCGCCCTGTTGCCCTAACCCCACCAATCCCATGAGCCTGCGTCCCCTTACTGGTCAATGGTTTCACGGTCCGGCCGGACACGAGAAAATCTGGCTTGGATGCGCCATTCTGTGGTGCTTCGTGATGTCGCTGATGATGCCCTACTGGCATTTTCGCGGAAAACAAAACAGCACCGGCGAAGCCTATACGGTCACCCCTGCGGCTTTCTTTGCCCGGACGGAGCAATTCGTGACGGCCAATCGCGTCGGCACCTACAAAAATCCCGGTAACAACCCGATGATGGGAGAACTGCCTCTCGTGGAGCCTCCGGCCGGCGGCGATGCCTATCTCATCGGCCGCATGTGGCAGTGGTATCCCGCTCTGCGCCTGCGACTGGGGGAGACCTACCGGCTGCACCTGTCCTCCTTGGACCTGCAGCACGGTTTCTCACTCCAGCCGCTCAACATGAACTTCCACGTGCTGCCCGGCTACGACCACGTGCTCACCCTCACGCCCACCTCGAAGGGGGAATTCACCATCGTATGCAATGAATTTTGTGGCATCGGCCACTCCGGCATGTCCGGCAAAATCTTCGTCGAATAACCGCACCCCACCATGTCCAACAACTCCCACTCCCTCACGGCCCCCGGCACCCCCGGCCGCGTGTGCGGCACCACCGGCCTGAGCGTTTGTCTTGACGCGCAGCGCTTCATCAAGCTCAACGCCGTCGCTGGCATTGTTTTCCTCCTGCTTGGTGGCATTGCCGCCCTGCTGCTGGCGCTCACCCGCTGGCAGACGGTGCATTTGCTCCCGGTTGACTGGTTCTACCGCATCCTGACGTTCCACGGCATCAACATGCTGATCCTGTGGATTCTCTTCTTTGAGGTGGCCATTCTCTACTTTGCCTGCACCACGCCGCTCAACGCCCGGCTCTTTTCCCGCAAGGTTGCCTACCTCTCCTTCGGCATGATGCTGGTGGGCGCGGTAATGGTGGACTATATCATTCTCGCCGGCCAGGCGGACGTGATGATGACCTCCTATCTGCCCTTGCTGGCGCATCCGCTGTTTTACCTCGGCATCATTCTGGTGGCTGTGGGCACGCTGATCGGGGTCTTCAATTTCTTTGCCACCCTTTACGTGGCCAAACGCGACCAGGCTTACGAGGGCTCGATGCCAATCGTGACCTTTGGGGCCCTGGCCGCCGCCATCATCGCGGTAGTCACGCTGTTGCATGGCGCGGTGGTGATGATTCCGACCTTCACCTATTCGATGGGTTGGACGGCGCAACCTGATCCGGCTTGGTATCGCCTGATCTGGTGGGGCTTGGGGCACCAGTCGCAGCAGGTCAATGTTTGCGCGATGGTTGCAGTGTGGTATCTGATCACGCATATCACGGTCGGCGCCAAGCCGATCAACGAGGCGGTGTGCCGCACGGCGTTCGTGCTCTATATCCTGTTTATCAATCTTGCGTCGGCGCACCACCTGCTCGTCGATCCGGGCGTGGGCGCCACTTGGAAAATCTGGAACACGTCCTACGCGATGTATCTGGCGGTGCTGGCCTCGATGGTGCATGGCTTTACGGTGCCGGCCGGGGTGGAACTCGCGATGCGCGAGAAAGGCTACACCAGCGGCATCTTTGGTTGGGTCACCGCCCTGCCTTGGAAGAATCCGGCCTTCGCGGCCACCGCGCTTTCGCTTGTGATATTTGGTTTTCTCGGCGGCATCACGGGGGTCACTTTGGGGACACAGCAGATCAATATCATTGCGCACAATACCCTGCGCATCCCCGGCCACTTCCACGTGACCGTGGTGGGGGGCACCACGCTCGCCTTCATGGGCCTCGCCTATTACGTCATCCCGTTGATTTTCCAGCGCGACTTCATCGGCCGCGGTTGGGCCCGGGTTCAGCCCTGGGTGTTTGGCATTGGGATCACGCTGGCTGCCTTCGGGATGTCATTTGCCGGTTCCATGGGGGTCTCGCGCCGCAGTTGGGATATTGACGCCCAGGGTATCTACGGGCCGGCGGCGCATCTCTGGCTCGGTGTGCTGGGCATTGGTGGTATCCTGGCCTTCACGGGCCTGCTGATCTTTGCTCTCCTGTGTGTGGGCACGCTGTTCTTCGGGGCCAAGATCAAGGACCGGCCGATGGCCGATTGGGGAACCCCGCCGGCCCTCGCGGGCAGCCAGCCGGGTTCGTTGGCGAATGACCATTATGCCGTCAAGGGCACCATGGTGCTCACACTGGTGTTTCTCGCCTGCTTCGTGGTGTATTATTTTGCCAACTGGAAGGCGCTCGCCGACGTCTGGCCGGTCCGTTGAACTTCCTTTCCCCTCCTGTCATGTCCGCCCCCGGAACCATCTCCCTGTCGACAGTCGTCACCCCTCGCGGGGGCTGGTCTGCGGCGGGTCGGTTTCTTACCGGGGCGGGCTTGGCGGTTTTTTTACTCACGGCCTTGGTTGGTTATGAGGCCTTCCTCCTGCTGACCATTTTTGGTCCAACCGAAGGGTGGTGGCTGGCTGATTTCGTGCGCGATTTTCAACTGTGGTGCTTTCGCGGCGATCCGCGCACCGGGGGTATTTCCTGGCTGGCTGTCTCGGTCATGATGTTTGAACCGGCCTTTGTGGTGGGAGTGGCCGCGATACTCTGGCGGCAAAAGTTTGCCTTGTTGGTTCATCCGGGCACTTGGTGGGTGCATATCAAGGCGGCGTTGGCGGCAGGGGTGTTGATCGCGGGTTGTGTTGGCGGCTTGATCTATTACGCCCGGGCGGATGCGGTGCGCGCGTTGATCCTGCCGCCTTTTCCCGGTGAGCGCATCCGGGTGCAACTCGCGTTGCCGGGAACAATCCTGATCGATCAGAAAGGCGGAACCTTTAGTTTTGCCGACTTGCGTGGTCGGGTCGTGTTGGTGACGGGAGTGTATGCGGCGTGCACCACGGCGTGCCCGGAGATATTTCTCGAATTGAAAGCCCTGCTCGATGAACTGCCGGTGACGGAGCGCGCCGAGCTGAGTGTCGTGGCACTATCCCTCAACCCGGAATATGAAACCACCGAACTCATGGACGCGGTCACGACCGCGCGTGGTTTTTCCCACCCCGAATTACGTTACGTCAACGGCCGTGATCCCGCCGTGATGCATGACCTGCTCACGAGGCTGCAGTTCTCCGCCACCCGCAATCCGGAGAACGGCATCATTGATCATGCCAATTTGTTTCTCCTCGTCGACCGCACCAACCATATCGCCTATCGGTTCACCCTCGATCCACGCCACCGCGCCTGGATGAGAGCAGCGCTGCGATCACTGCTGAATGAAACCCATGTCATCCCTCCACGAGCATCCTGATGTGGATTGCGAAGTGCTGGCTGACATTATGGGCCCGTCACTCGACAGCCCCGGAGCCAAGCCTCCCCCACCGCCGACCCGGGCCGCCCGGATTCTGAGGATCGGGGATCGGCTTATCACCGCGTCCGACACGCTGTTGGAACGGTGGTTGCCCCGGGAACTGAACCCCTTGGCCCAGTTGGGGCAGGCGGTCAACGCCATGTTGTTGCTGGCGGTGGCTTCAGGCGTTTTGCTGCTCATCTGGTATTCCCCCAGCGTCGTGCTGGCCTGGTCCTCGCTCGCGGATCTGGGTCCAAGGTCCCTGGGCGGCATCATGCGCAGTGTGCACCGCTACGCGTCCGATCTGCTCATGCTCCTGGTGTTGGTCCATGCGGGGCGAACTTTTTTCGCCCGCAAATTTGCCGATGCCCGCTGGCTGGCTTGGGTGAGCGGCATCGGGCTGCTTGGGCTGGTATGGTTCATCGGGTGGACCGGCTATTGGCTGGTGTGGGATGAGCGGGCGCAACTGCTGGCCCTCGACACCATCCGCATGATTGATGTGTTGCCGGTGTTTGGTGAACCGATGCTGCGCCTTTTTGCCTTGGACCGCACCGTGCCCTCATTGCTGTTCTTCGTGGTGTTTTTTTTGCACATGGTGTTGCCCCTCGGCATCGCGGGTGGCCTCTGTTTTCATCTCGCGCGCTTGAGCCGGACCAAGCTTCTGCCCGACTGGCGGCTCTCACTGTGGCTGGGTGGGGCCGTGGTGGTGGCGGCGCTGCTTTATCCGGCGACCAATGCCGCCCTCGCGCAGATGGCGGTGAAACCGGCGGGACTCAGCATGGACTGGTGGTATCTTTGGCCGCTGGAAATCAGCGCGCGGCTATCCGGCGGAGGCATCTGGCTCGCGACTTTCCTGGCCGCAACCGGATTGATGACGGTGCCGTGGTGGCTGGCCCGCCGCCGGCCGCGGCCGATTTTTCAGGTCACGGTGAATGTTTCGCGCTGTTTTTCCTGCACGCTCTGTTCGCACGACTGTCCCTTTGGGGCGATCACGATGGTGCCGCGCACCGACGGGAAACCATTTCCCTCGGAAGCCCGGATTGATCCTGACCGCTGCATCGGTTGTGGCGTGTGTTCGGGGGCCTGTGACACCCAGGCAATCGGGATGGCGTGGTTTGACGCCATGCGTGTCACCCACGAGCTTGAGCAATTCGTATTGGCGGCAGTGGCCCGGGGTGAGGCCCCCGCCTTGGCCTTTGTCTGTGCCCAGTCCGATGGCGGCTGGGAATTGTTTGATGAGGTGGCGTGGCAAACACGACTGCCCGGCTACACTGTCCGGCCCATTCCCTGCTCCGGTTGGATCGAGCCCAAACTGATCGAACGGGTTATCAATAAAGGCGCGGTCGCGGTCCTGATCGTCGGCTGTGGGTCGAGTGAAGCCTTCTGCAAGGAAGGCAACCAATGGATGCCGGCGCGACTCAGCGGCGCACGCGAACCGGCGTTCCGGCCCAACCGCGCCGACCCAGGAAAAGTTGCGCACATGAATTTCGATCCGCTGCGTCCTCACCTGCTGACCGAGGCGGCAGCCAGGCTGCGCGAGCAGCAGCCGGCACCGGCGGTGCCTTCGCGTTCGAAGACCGGAGCTTGGCTGGTTGGCGCACTGTTGACGGCGGTTACGATGGCCGCAGTTTTATGGGTGAGCGACGCGCCCTTCCTTAACCCGGCCCCGGCGGAGCCTGAGTTTGTGTTCACGTTTCGGGCCAACGGAGACTGGTTGTCCGGCGAAGCCGTAGCACTGCCTGATCCTGCCAACGACACGAGACCAGTCCACATGCGAACCGCCTTGCCGGCCAAACGCACCCGGATGCCGGTCGTCGTGCGGATGGCAATCGACGGTCAGAAGCAGGAACATAGTTTTGCGCCGAAGGGATTCAAGTCCGACGGCTCCTCCGCCGGAGATTTGCGGGTGCCGCTTGAACCCGGTTTGCATCACATCGTGGTCAGTGTGGCCACCAGTGCCGATCCCTTGGCCAAGCTACTGACTTGGTCGGGCGAAATCGAGGCCCAGCCCCGGCGATATACCGTGCTTTCCTACGAGGCGGCACACGGGTTTCAATTGGAGCCGTAACCCATGAATTTTTCCTGTCCGCATTTGGATATCGACCGCGACGCCTGTCTGAGGCTCAGAGCCGATTGCGTTCCGGGGCGTTCCGGTTGCGTGTTGGCGGGGGCAGTGTTTGCGGTGCCGGTTGAACAGCGCTTGCGGGAGCGTGAGGAGGAAAACCGGCAACGGGCGTTGCGGCCGCTCAGCCCGTCGCTTAAGCCGAGGGCTCGGTGACCTGGGTCAGGAGCATGGAGAAATTTTCCGGCGCAGTGACCGCATGGAGCGCTCCGGGGGGCAGGTGGAGCAAATCACCGGGCTTGAGCAAATGCTTGGTGTCACCGACCGAAAATTCACAGGTGCCGGTGAGAATTTGCACGAGTGCCCGGGCCTTGCTGGTGTGCGCGGACAGTTCCTGCCCCGCCGCGAAATGAAACAGTGTGAGGCGCAATGCCGGCGTGGTGAGAACGGCACGGCTGACAATGCCTTGGGCGACACTCTGCACCGGTTCCAGGAGCGAACAGGTGCCGGCTTCGTTCGGTGAGAGCAGGGTGGTTTTTTTCATGACGTTATATCCCGGTTGTGGGTGATGGGGTTCAACTTACCACCGGATGAGCAATGGTGCCATGACTTGGATCAAGGTCGGGGCCATTTGGCTGAAAATGTTCAATCCCGCCGCATGGGCCAAGTCTGCCCGGGTTGAAGCCGGCCTGATCGGCCAAAGTATTGTCAAACCCGCCCCACCAAGCTGCCTACGATTCCTTGACGGTTTTGGCCGGTTCCTTGTCCGGATACTGGCAAACGCTGCAGAATTCCGCGATTTCGCGCCACGACAGGGCGTGAAGGATTTGTTTCAAATTAGTAACCGCTTCCTCGCGATCACTTTTGGCCAGATCGGGGGTGGCCACCTGCACCATGATCAAGGATTCGAGCAGGGCCAGTTCACCCGCCCGAAAAAATGCCAGCAAGGGATTGCGACCGCAGCGACAATGCGCGGGTTTGATGTGGGTGAGACCTTGGGGGTTGGCCAACCCGGCAAACACTTCGTCCAGCGTGGGCCCAATAAGATGCACCATTGTGTCCGGCAGGGCCAATGGGGTGTTGGCAGGCTCTATGCGCAGGAGGGTTTCCCAACGGGAATGAATCTCTGCGCGCTGGGCCCGCAAAGCGCCGAGCATCATATTATGCATTTCTGCGTTTATACATCTTATGACTGGCAGTAGCTCCGCATGCCTTGTCAATATGCGGGCATATTTTGTTCGCGTTCGCAAACCGGCGTGCACCCAACGACTTGGGTCAAGGTCTCAATCCCTCCAGAAATTCACGGCCCAGGCACCATCGGCCCGGTGTTCCATGGTGGATTGAAACCCTTCACTTTTCAGCAGTTCGATGAGCGGCGCCGGCATGAAGGGCGCGATAACCGTGACCCCCTGTCCAGCGGTGAGCGCGTCCACGCGGGCCCGGATCAACGGCAGGGGTTCCTCCCCCTGATTGAGATTGGGACGGACATCCAGAATTTTGAATTTGGTGACACTCATGGCGGTTAGTAGGTGAATTCGACCTGAGCCCACAGTTTGCGGACATTGGGGAGGGTGGAGCTGTCCCGGCGAAAGTCGGCGTATTTGATCAGGCCGGTGGTGGATTTGCCGAATTTGTGCGCGATCTGCAAGTCGAGTTCCGAACCAAGCTTGATGGCGGCGGAGTCGGTTTTATACCCATGGGCAAAGGCCAACAGGGTAAACTGGCCGGGGAGATTTCCCGTGACCTTCATGAAAGTATCGCGCAGGCCGGCGGTCGGTGTCCCGAGGAATAGATCAGCCCAACCATTGAAGGCATGCAGGGTGGCCAATGGGGTTTTGAAGCCGACATTGCGGTCAGAGCCCAATACCTCATGCCCAAAAGTGACGTTGCCAAATTTCGCGACCAAGCCCGCCTCAAGGTCGGCATAATGGGTGCGGTAGTGCTGCGCGTTTGAACCGTGGTCGGTTTGTTGTGCGAACTCGGCCCGATAGTTTATTTTGCAATCATCAGATACCTTGGTCGTTCCGGAGAAGCTGATGCCATAAGTCGCACAGGAGTTGGCGGTGGCATTGGCGAAATCCAGGAAATAGGCATAACCCGTCAGGGTGCCGGCGGGCAGGCCGGAATAACTGGCATTTAGAATATGCGAAGACGAATTCCAGCGCCCTTGTGCGTGTCTTGTGCTAAAAACGCGGTTGATCCGATCAATGTAGGCATAGGTGAGCACCGATTTATCCAGGGATTTGTCCTGCACGACGACCGCGTCGAAGGTCTGCATGTTCTGGCGCCAGCCGACGTCGCCGACGAACCGCGCGTTGTCGAGCACGAGTCTTTGGCGACCGACCGTGAGGGTGGTCTGGTCCATGGTATAGGCGATCAGGGCCTGGTTGAACTCGGTGGTCTCCGGGTCGGCCACGACCGCGTGGCCCGCGCCGCCCGCATTGATCCCGGCTTGCGAGTAACTGTCGCCATCGGTCGCCACGATATTTTCCACCTCGAGCATGGTTTTCCAGCCGTGGTAGGGAGCCGTGGCATAGCCGAGCCGGGTGCGCAGCGTGAGGGCTTCGGCATCCATGAGTGCGGTTTGTTGCACGCCTTCATAGCGGATTCGCAAATTGAGCGAGACCTTGCCTTGGGTAAATGCGTCGCGCAACGAGCCCGGTTCGGCCGTGGCGGCGCAGACCGCGGTGACCAGGGCAAGACAACTGATCAAGGGAAACTTCACCGGTATCCTATTGCGTGGCCGCGGCGAGGGCGGTGATGACCTCGTCAAGACCCCCGTTGAGGCCTTCCCGCTGATGCATGATCTCACCCTTGGGGTTGAGGACGGTGAGAAGATTGGAGTGGGAGAACATGCCGTCGGCCTCCTGCTTGTATTTCACACCGAGCAATGCGGCCAGTTCCCGCACGGAGTTGTCGTCACCCCGCAGGAGAATCCATTGGTCGTCGAGCCCGCGCGTGGCGCGATACTTCGCCAGCTCCGCGGTCGTGTCCCGGACAACGTCAAAGGAAACGAGGACGAAACGGACCTTGTCGCGCTGCCCGACCGGGAGCCGGCCCTGAATGGCCAGCATGTTGGTGACAGTGAGCGGACAAGCGTAACCGCAGGAGGCGAAGAACATGTCGACCACCACGGGTTGGCCACGCAGATCGCCAAGCGCGAACGTCTCGCCGGCGTCATTGGTGAACCGGGCATCCAATTGGTAGAGCGAAGTTCGCGAATAGGGCGCGGCGGGCGGTGCTTCCGCGCAACAGGCATCCGGCTCCGTCGCGACGGGTTCAGTAGCGGGTTGGCAGCAGGCACCGGCCTCCGGTTTTTTGATTTCTTCCGGCGGGGTGGCGCAGCAGTCAGTCTTGGAGGCCGGCTCGGTGCCGGAGAGAAGCGCAGTGGAAAGCGCGAACAAAGTAATGAAGGAGGAGAGGCTGGTTTTCATGGTGAGGAATCGCGCGCACAACGGAAGCCGAGGGCGCTGGTGGTGTTGTTGGCTTTAAGGGAGGAACGCAGGGCGAGGCGCATGAAGGCGGCGTAGTCACTGGTGTCCTTGGCGCCGACGGAGGCGGAGCCGCAGAACAGGTTGCGCTCGAGGCCCGAGTCTCCGCGGGATTCACCCGTGATCATGGCAGAGTTGAAATTCTCGACCCATTCCCAGATGGGACCGTGGAGATCGCGCACGCCGTAGAAATTGGGCCGGCCGAGTCCCGCGTCGGGCATCGAGGCGGGGGTGGGGCGGGCCAACCACGCATAGAGATCACGGTTGAGCTGCTCGTCGTGCTTGCCGTCGGGGCTGGTATAGCCGGCGGAGGCGGTGAACTCCCACTCTGCGGTGGTGGGCAGACGTTTGCCCACCCAACGCGCGTAGGCCCGGGCGGCAAACCAGGACACGCGGACAACCGGAGCCTCAGGCAACGTCTTTGGTCCCAACTCGAGATCACCAGACCATTGGTCGAGGTAGGACGCGTCGGCGAAGAGCGGGCTGACCTGCGATCGCCGCCATTTCGGCTGCGCGCGAACAAAGGCGAGAAACTCCGCGTTGGTGACGGGCCGCACATCGAGGTAAAACGCGGCGACCGGAAACTGCACAGGATCCTTGGGGCTGCGGTAGAGCGGGACGTAATGGCCTGGGGGCACAAGCACCATGCCGTCATTCACCAAGGCGGTCGGTGGCAGCCCCGGCGGGGTATCGGAGCCGCGCAATCCCGACCCGGCCAACAGGAAAAGCGCGAGAGCGCAAAGACCGAGTTGGCGGATGGAATTCATGGCGGTAATTGCAGGGGGGTGAGGCGCGTTGGCCGCCCCACCGCATGGTTCAACGGATTTCGTTGCGAATGGCCTTTACCTGGTCGGCTTTGAAGGCTTCGCCCTCATTGCCCCAGGCGTTGAATACGTAGGTGAGCACATCGGCGATTTGCGTGTCGGTGAGCACCGCCTCCTGCGGTGGCATTACACTGTTGATGGTGGTGCCGTTGACGGTGACAGGTCCACTCATGCCCTTGAGCACGATGCGCACGGCCCGCTCGCGGTCAGCCAGCATGTAGTCGGAATTGGCGAGAGGCGGAAATGCCATGGGTAGTCCCTTGCCGTCGGGTTGGTGACAGGCGGTGCACAGACCCATGTAGACCTGCCTGCCTTTTTCGATCTGCATTTCCTTGGTGAGCCCGGCGATCGTCGGATTGGATTTCATGGCCGCGGCGATCTGGGCCTTGAGCTCGGCCTCGCGTTTGGCGGAATCGGAGCCCGCCTCGGCCTGGGCGCCGAGATAAACCACGTCGATTTCCTTGCCGGAATAGATGGTGAGATCTTCGGGCCCCGTGACCTTCAGCATGCCGAGTGCGCCCTTGTTGAACGCCCGGGTTAGGGAGTGGTCGACCAAAATGAAGGTGCCGGGCACATCGACCTTGAACTCAACCATCGTGGCGCCGCCGCTGGGCACGAGGGTGGTCTGCACGTTGTGGTTCGGCAGGCTGAGCCCGGCCTCGGGATAGACGGTGTCAAAGATTTCCCCGATGACGTGGAAAGATGAGGTCACGTTTGGCCCTCCCACCCCAAAATAGATGCGAACATGCTCGCCGACCTTGGCGGTGATGGCCTTGTCGCCGACGAGGGAACCGACGGAACCGTTGAACACGATGTAGGGGGGGCGTTCGTCAATGGCCTTGGCCATGTCAAAGGACTGGAGTCCCTCCTCGCCGTAACGGCCGGTGGTGTAAAACTCACCCTGCATCACATAGAATTCCTGGTCGACCGGCGTCATGCCTTCCTTGGGCTCGACCAGAATCAGGCCATACATGCCGTTGCCGATGTGCATGGGCACCGGGGCCGTGGCGCAGTGGTAGACATAGAGGCCCGGATTGAGGGTCTTGAAGGTGAACCGCGAAGAGTGGCCCGGCGCAGTAAAGGTGGAGGCGGCCCCTCCACCAGCCCCGGTCACGGCATGCAGATCTATGTTGTGCGGCAGTTTCGAGGACGGGTGATTGTTGAGATGAAACTCGACCAAGTCGCCTTCACGCACCCGGATAAATGAACCGGGAACGGTGCCGCCGAAGGTCCAGAAGGTGTATTCAACGCCATCGGAAAGTTTCCCGATGTATTCGCGGACCTCGAGGTTGACGACAACGCGTGCGGCGTGTTTGCGGGCGATCGGCGGCGGCACATGCGGCGGGGCGGTCAGGATCGCCTGCTCAATGGGCAGGTCTTCCTTGACCGGAGCGATGCCGACCAAAGCCCCGGCCTCCTCGGCCATGGCTGGGGGTTGGCTGATGAAACCGGCTACGGCCAGAAGCAGCGCTGGAAAGAGGCGAGTGATGAATGTTTTCATGAGGGTTACGGGACGGGTTTTACCCTGCCAGAATAACAGGGGTGGGGTTGGCTGACCTTGATTCTAATCAAGCAATTCGATTGTTACCCTTGGGGGAAAATAGCGCTAGGCAAAGGCCAGCGCGGCAATATAGACCAAACCATGCACGGCCTCAAACATGCCGATCCGTCGAGCCGGCCAACCGGGTCGCCAGGAAGTGACCAGGGGCAGCAGGCGCAGGCAGGCCACGGCAGCCAGTGCCACCACCACCCACGGAGCGCCGGGCTGACCGGCCAATGCCAAGGCGGCAACCAGTGCTCCCAAGGTGACGAGGATGGCGGGACTGATCGGTGGGTTTTCACCTTTGCGCATCCGCAACCAGGTTCGCACCGCCAGCACCACGGGCAGACTGCGGATGAGCATCAATGCAGCCAGACTGAGAGCGAAACCAGGACCATAACCGGACAAGGTGGCCATGGTGGCAGGCAACAGGGCGAAAAGCGCGCATCCGGCCAGTTCGGCGGCCGCGGCGCGCCCCTCATTTTGTGCATCCCAATACAGAAATAATCCGGCCAGGGGCAGAGCGGGGGCAAGCGGCCAGAGCTGTTGCCACGAACCCAGGAGGAGAACTTCCACGAACCCCATGACGGCACAGATGGCCAGCACGACCAAGGCCACTCCGGTCGCCGTTTGGCGCTGCACAAGGTATGCCTTCAACGGCCTCCGCATAAAGAATGCTGCCGCCGTGCTCAGGGCCAGGGCGGCCCCGGCGGGCGAGGGTGCGACCAAGAGACCAAAGATCACCGGTTCGAAGGCGAGTGACCACGAACCGTGTTCCTTCGGCAAAAAGATGCTGCGGGAATCTGTTCCAAGGGATGGCATGATACCGGGCATGAACCTACGCTAGCATGGGGATGAAACCAAGACCTTGACGCGGATCAATTGATCAGAAAACAGGTCCGGTCGGCGGATTTGCCGCTGTCATAGTTTGCCACGGGAGGGGCATTTGTCGGTTGTTAAATCCCCGATAATGGCCAAGGGTTCGCGACATGCGGATCGTGATCGTGGAAGATCATCAGATGTTCAGGGAGGTCATTCACAAAATGTGCGTGAATGATTTCGGGCATCAGGTGGTGGGCGAGGCCGGAGATGGAGCGACGGCGTTGCGGGTGATTCTGGGCGAGCAACCGGACCTGCTGCTGCTGGATTTGCAGCTCCCCGACATGGATGGGTTCACCATAATTGAAACCGTGCGCAAAATTTTGCCCAAGCTGCGCATCATTGCGATCACCTCGGCGCAGGGCGATTATACCCTCTACCGGGTGGAACGGGCCGAGATCGATGGTTTCGTGGACAAGAACGCCAACAGTTTGGAAAGTTTGCGGGGGGCGATTGAAATGGTCGGGAGGGGAAAGCGCTATCTCGCCCCTTCATTTTTGCAGGCCAAGGCCAAGCGATTGGCGAACCCGGGTTCCTTCGACAAGGTGTTGTCCGAAAGGGAACGCGTGGTGCTCGGACTCATTGGTCAGTCGTGTTCGGATGATGAAATTGCCAAACGGCTCAAGATCACGGCCAAAACCTCCGCCACTTTTCGACAGCGCATCATGCGCAAGTTGGACATGCACAGCACGCCGAAACTCATGCGCTTCGCCATCGAGAACGGCTTCACGCAAGTGACGGCACCGCGCGATGGCGGACCAGCATTTTCCTGAGCCGGGTGATGGCGTTGGCCATATCGGTGGCCAGCAATTCCAGTCGGGCCAGATCGGCGTAACCCGCCTCGATTTCAATTTCCCCGGCCAGGGTCGAAAGAGAATTGTCCTCGATCATCCGGGCGTGTGAAAGCATGCGATGGGCGGCCTTGGCCAAGGCGCCCCGGTCACTGGTGCGCAGGGCGGCGCGGACTTCACGGTGGACATCGGAGACGGCATCGAGAAACCGCCCGATTTCACGATCAAGTGCCCCGGGGGCGTCGCCGGCCAGATAGGTGAGGATTTGGAGATTGTAGCCGGCCGACTCCTTGGCCGAGACCGGGACGGGCAGGGCGGGTCCCATTTGGTGGGTGAGGCAAGCCAGCGCGCCCTGCAATTTTTCCGGGGTGATGGGCTTGCTGAGAAAAAGATCCATGCCGGCCTTGAGGCATGCATCCCGGTCCTGCACGGTGGAATAGGCGGTGGTGGCGACGATAAGCGGACGGCTGGGTCCGGTTGAAAGGGCCCGCATGCGCCGGGCAACTTCCAGTCCGCTCATGTCCGGCAAATCATAATCGAGGAAGATCACGTGGTAGGAGTTGACGGCAAACTTGCACAGGGCGTCCGTGCCATTGCTGGTCAGATCCACGCCCAGTCCGAATTTGCCCAGCATGGCATTGAGCACCCGGGAGTTGTAGGCCAAGTCTTCCACCACCAGCGCCCGCGCGCCCTCGAGGGAGGGCAGATTCTGGCCCGTAATGATTTCGGCCTCGGCGCCGGCGCGGGCCAACGGCAGCCGCAGGTAGAACGTGGCGCCGCGATCCGGACTGCTGTCGACGCCGACGGATCCGTTCATGCGCTCGGCCACGGCCCGGCATACGGCCAAGCCCAGGCCTGTGCCGGTGACACCGGCGTTGCGGGCAGTCTTCAAACGGGAAAACCGGGTGAACAAGACCGATTGTTCATCGGTGGTGATGCCGGGGCCATTGTCCGTCACGGCATAGACCACGTGGTTGTTTTCGGTATAGACGGAAAGCCGCACGCGTCCACCGCCGCTGAATTTCAGGGCATTGGTGGCGTAGTTGACGACAATCTGTTGAATGCGCGCGGGATCGCCGATCAGGCGGGCGGGCAACACCGGATCGATCTCCAAGTCGAAATGTGCCCCCGCCTCGGTGGCGTGGGTCGCTAGCATGGCCGCGACGGATTCGATGATTTCCGCCGGATTGAACGCCAACTGTTGGGTGGTGAAGACGCCGGCCTCAATGGAGGAAAAGTCCAGGACGTCCTCCACCAGGGAGGACAGGAAAGTCGCGCAATTGCGCAACGTGTTGACCATCTCGATTTGTTCCGGATTGAGCGGCGTGTCCGCCAGGGCATGGGCTGAACCGATGATGCCGTTCATCGGATTGCGAATTTCATGACTCATGCTGGCCACGAATTCGGTTTTGGCGGCATTGGCCTTTTCGAGTTCCGCGGTGCGCAGGCGGACGGTTTGTTCCAGCACTTCGGCCCGACGGCGGATGCTCCGAATGCGCAGCCGATACAGCCCGGTGAGGATCAAGGCCAGGGCACCGACGTAACCGGCATAGGCGTAGGGGGTGCGCCACCACGGGGCGGCGATGCTGAAATGCCAGGTGTTGGGTGCACTGACTGCGCCGGTATCGGCCAGGAGGCGCACTTTGAAGTTGTAATCACCCTCCCGCAAGTTGGCCAATTCAAGTTCCGCAATATTGGTCGGCGCCGACCAGTTTTGATCCACTCCCTCAAGCAGGGTTTGATAGCGCAAGGTTTCGCGGCGGCCGAATTCAGTCGTGCTGAACTGCAGCTGCAGCCGCCTAGTGGTGTAGGGCAGTTGGTTGGAGTCTGGATCCATGCCCTCACCGGAATCATTGCGCACCACGGCGCGCAGCAAGGGCATGCGCGGGGGAGTGGCCGGCATCGTTTCGGGCTGATCAACGCGCATCAATGCACTGCTGCCGGCAATCCAGAGGACGTCACCGGAATCGGAAGTCTGCACCTGCATGGCCCGCGGGGTGCCGACCTGGGAGAGACCCGCGATGGAATACGGCACCCATTGCACTCCCTGACGGGTGCGGGCAAGCTGCCCACCCGGGCCGGCATGCCTGATTTTTGGCCTTCCAGTGCCACCCAGATTTGGCCGGTGTGGTCCGGATTGGACAGGGCCAGGGTGTTCCCGGCGGGATAACCGGCAATCGGTTCAAATCGATCCGTCGCCGGATTCAGCCAAAAGGCACCCTCGGGATTTATCCCCACGATGGTATCCGCGAGCGCAGCCACCCGGGCATGGCCGGTGGTGTAGGGAAAGGCGTGATGCAGACTGGCCGGTTCAGCGTTGACGGGTCCCTGCGTTGAAGGTTGGACCACGAGAAGACTTTTCGATCCGGTTGCCAGCCAGAGGCGGCCTGTTGCGTCCCTGACAAAATCATCCACTATATCAGGCAAATCGGTGGTCAGTTCACGGGCTGCGTCACCCGCGGTGGAAAACTGGACCAGGCGCTGGCCCACCGAGGCGTTGAACAGGCCGGGTAGACCTGCGCTACGAATTTTAAAAACATCAAATGGCGTTTTATAAACGTTGGAAAGTATCCCTTGTTTCATGGCATAGGCGCCGTAGGTAGTTGCCACCAATAAGTTGTCATCCGAGGACTCCAGATCTCGATAGATGCCATGGATTGCCCCCATTGCGATGAAAGCGCCCTCCTCCTTGGAATTCACACCAAGTTGCAGAATCCCTTCCGTCGTCAGGACCACGGGTGCACCATGGTGGATGGCAACATCCAGGCAACCGGTTGCCGGCAGTCCACTGTCATGATTGAACACCGCAATGTTGGAAATTCCCGCAATTCTGAATAGCTGGGCGTTGGAAGTGGCCCAAAGTGCGCCATCTTGGGCGGTATAAAGTCCATAAATTTCACGGGCCAACACAGCATCATCCGAAGCCAGGATGCGGGTAATTTTCAGATTCCTCCCCACGACGACAATACCGCCGCGGAGGGTGCCCAAGGCCAAGGAATCATCGGACAGCTTTTCCACCGAAGTCAGAACATTCTGTTTTAAAAATGCTGAGAGTTGAGGGTCAGGAAATTCAATACATCCTCTGATAATCCGCCCCACGCCACCGGAAGTGGCATAAACCGTATCACCGTTTATATCACCCATCCAGAAAACGGCGTTTGGCCCGATGGCGTTCGGTAGCATTGCAATTACCGGCCCCGCGGGGTCCACACGCAATAGACCCGAGGACCGATGATAGACGTAAATCGACTGATTGTATCGCAGCGACACCAGGCGACGGGAAACATCATACTTGGTCACCTTGAACGCTGCTCCGTCCCATTGAAGAATGCGGGAGTCGGACACAAAGATCGCGCCGGTGGAGGTGGCATACACCTTCCAGACATCGCCCAAATCATCAATCCCGGTCGGCAATTGCTGGCGCAAGGTATGATAAGACCATCCGTCAGCGGAGGTGCGCTCAAACCAGCCGAGTTCGTCGAAACCGGCGGCCCACAGTTTCCCATCCGGACCAAAATCGAGTGAACGGACGGCGTAGGTGTTTCCCATGGGGTAGGACCGCCAGTGTTCGGTGTCGCCGACGAATAGCCGGTCTCCACCCACGTAGATTCTTCCTTCGGCATCCTGCACGGTGCACCAGGTCATGGTGTCGCGTCCGAGTTGCTTTGCGTCGAATACCGTGACCAGAGGTTGGCCCAAGGGCCGACCATCTTGGTCCGGGGCGGCACGACCAGACCACGCCACTGCCAGCAGACATAGCAGCGAAATAAGCCAACGACATTGGCGGAAGGGGATCACAACGGGGGCATTTGAGCAATTTTACGAAATTATAGCCATACTGGAATTTCAGTATGGCAGGCCAAAAATCATTACCCGTTGGGGTTGGATTTCCCGCCTATAGGCTCTTCGTTGAGCCTGCAATGAAAACCATCAAACATATAGTGCTCGGGCTGCTGGCCAGCCTGTTGTTCGCGGCGGGCTTTGCCCGGGCCGCTGACCGCGTGGATTTAATGGCGTCGGGGATAACCACGACGCAAAGCCATCCGGGGATGCCTTCGATCGGTCCCTGTGCCGCTCCTTGTGACGACCCCCCGCCAGACGAGGGCCCCTAAGTAAAGGACGCCATGTTCAGTTTGGCTTCACTGCGTTACCGCGGCGTGATGGCAGCACGCGGTGGCCCCATCGCAAAGGTGGAAATGGGTGAGTTTCCGATGTTCGGACGCCGCCTCTTCCAGGCCAATGCCCGGTTGATCCCGGGCTTGGTGCCGCGGGGTCGGGCCAAACTTTATCATGCAGAAGCTGACGGCACCGGAGCCCATGTGTCGCCCATGGTGGCCAGGCACATGGCGGTGTCGGAGTCCTTGGAGCGTTGGGCGTTTCATGCGACGGTCCGCTCAGATCGTCGCGCAGAATTTGGCTTTGACGTTGATGAAACGTCAAATGGCATGGCCGCTTTTCCCGGCTTGTCCGCAGCGCCCGCGCGCCGCTCGGCAGTCCTGGAATCGCTGGAGCGATTCTGTCTCCTGCATTGGTGGGAAGGCAAAATCGATGGTCAGTTGCGTGATACGGAGTGGCCCGGGGTTAGCGCCCTGGCCTTTGAGCCCTCGCTTGGTGGAGTGGCGGTTCTACTCTTTGCCCGTTCAGAATGGGGATTTCACGTCTACGGCCATGCCGCAGCCGAATCTTTCACCCGGGCCTGTGAACGGGCGATGCTGGAACTGACCCGCCACGAGTGGGTGCTTTCCAATCGCCTGTTGGCGTTGGGCCAGGGCACCAGCGAACCCATCACGGAGCGGCTGGAAAAACGGTCGTGGTTTTTCTCCACCGAGGCGGGTCATGAATTGTTCCGGGAGCGTCTGGCCCGCAAGGCCACCGGGCCAATGCCACAACCCCGGGTGGTGTGTGACCGCGAGGTCACCGGACCTTGGTCCGATTACACGACAGTCTGGCGCTTTGTGCTGCAGCCGCCATCCCGGCGGTTCATGGAAGAGGGCGAGAGGTATTTCTTCTGGTAAACGATCCGGCGGGATATGTGCGACCACTGCCCGTCGGTTGGTTCCTTCACCCATCATGCGATTGCTCCACCTGGAAGATTCATCGGCCGATGCCCAATTGGTCGCAACATGGCTCAGCCGCGAACGACCCGGCTGCGTGGTGTGGCGCGTGACCACGCGGCAGGAGTTTGTGGCGGCGCTGCAAACCGACGAATTTGAAGCTGTCTTGGTCAATTGCTCAGCCGTGGGGTTTGGCGGTCTCGCGGCCCTGGAGTTGGTTCACCAGTATTCTGCCGGCAAGGCATGCATCGTTTTGGCCGGCAGCATCGGAGAGGATAAGCTGGCCGAACTGATGCGTCACGGGGCGGACGATTATGTGCACAAGTCCAGGTTGGCCCGTTTGGTGCCGGCGATCGAGCAAGCGCTGTGGTTGAGTAACAGTCCGGAGCGGCGCGGCCAGCCCGATGAGGCCTTGCGCAAAATGGAGGCCCGTATCCGGGAGCAGGCAGCTCTGCTTGACAAGGCGCAGGATGCCATCGTCGTGCAAAATCTGGCTGGAGCCATTACCTACTGGAACAAGGGGGCGCAGCAGATTTATGGTTGGTCGGCGGAAGAGGCCACCGGGGGTGACATGGTCACGTTGGTTTCACTGGATCCGGGCCGGCATCGTTTTGCCCGCGAACATACCCTGGCCCGGGGCGAGTGGCGGGGTGAATTGCGGCACCGCACCAGGGATGGCAAGGAGGTCGTGGTGCAAAGCCGGTGGACCTTGGTGCGGGAGGGAGAGGGACCCCCGACGGCTTTTCTGGTCATCAACACCGACGTGACCGACAATCGGGTTTTGGAAGCCAAGTTTCTCCGGGCGCAGCGCTTGGAAAGCATGGGCATGCTGGTCGGCGGAATCGCCCATGATCTCAACAATGTGCTCGCGCCCATTCTCATGTCGGTGGAATTGCTGCGCACGATGGGACCGACCCCGGAGGCGGAAAAGTTGATCCACACGATGCACCGCAGCGTCAAACATGGTTCGGCTCTGGTGCAGCAGTTGCTGGCCTTTGCGCGCGGGGCCGAGGGACAGCATGTGGCGCTAGATCTCCAGCCCTTGCTGATCGAATTCGTCGAGTTCATGACCCAGACGCTGGCGTCCACCATCAAGTTGGATTTGTCGTTTGGATGCCAGCCGCTGCCGGTTCTGGCAGACACGACCCAGCTCAAGCAGGTATTGATGAATCTGTGCATCAATGCCCGGGATGCAATGCCCACCGGGGGCACGATTACCATCACGGTCGATGGAGCGGAGATCGACGCAGCGCAGGCTCATCTGTTGCCCGAGGGACAACCCGGCAGCTATGTGGTCATCGCGGTGGCCGACACCGGCACGGGAATCCCGCCCAAGGTGATGGAACGTATTTTCGATCCTTTTTTCACGACCAAGGAAACCGGACATGGCACGGGTCTGGGCTTGTCAACGGTGCGCGGGATTGTGAAGGGGCATGGCGGATTCATGACCGTGGAGAGTGAAGCCAAGCGCGGCACGACCTTTCGGATATACCTGCCCGTGCATGTCGTCACCGCGGAAACGGCAGCCCCGAGTGCCGCGGCCGCCGGACCTACCATCCTGCTGGTGGATGATGAGGAAATGGTGCGCAACGCGTTGGTCTTGCTGCTGAAATCAGAAGGCTACCAAGTGCAGGCAATGGAAACAGGTGCTTCGGCCTGGGCGCTGCTGCAAGCCGGCCGCGAGCAGATCGATCTGCTGGTGACAGATCTGAAATTGGCCGACATGGACGGATTTGAATTGATCACCAAGGTGCAGGCGCGGTTTCCCCAACTGCCTGTGATCGCCCTGACCGGTCTGCCCCTGACGGATGCGGAGGGGGATGAGAAACTCCCCGGGCTGCGGATCCTGGCCAAACCGATGACCCGTCCCGCCCTCATGAAGGCGGTGGAAGACGCGCTCGCCACCATGGTCTGAAACAGACCCCGTTAGGTCGGGGGTAAGGTGGCATTCAGAGCAGTTGCCGGGCGTGGGCCCAACGCGAGAATTCCTGTTCCAATTGGTCAAAGGAATCCACGACGAATAGCGTGGTTTGAAAATGCCAGATATCGTAGGGGGTGGCAGCGATCGACTCCGGAATCATCGGCAGCTTTTTTACCTGGTGGGTCAGGCTGTGCAGGGTTTCCCCGTGGCTGGAGATGATGCCATTGCCATAAATGCGTAGGCCGACCGGATTTTTGATCAACCCAAACTCAACCGTGAACCAATAAATGCGCGTGAGCTGTTCCTCGACCGCCGGGTCCTGGCAAGCCAGCGCGGCCTGACCGATTTTCTGGTAAAAATCGGCAAACCGCGGGTGCATGATCATCGGGGTGTGCCCAAAGATATCATGAAAACAATCCGGTGCCGGAGTGTAGTCCAACTCCTCCCGGCCTCGCACATAATCAGTGCAGGGAAACACCCGTCGGGCCAGGTAACTGAAAAAATCGTGGGCATCGAGCAGGCCCGGCGTGCGAGCCAACTGCCAACCGGTGGTCTGCCGCAGTTTCTGTGACACCGAGGCAAGTCGGGGGATGAGCTGGCTGTCCAAGCCCAGCCCGGCCAAACCGGTCAGGAACTCACTCGCCGCCCGCTCGGGCAACAAGGTTTGCTGGCGGGCGAACAGTTCGCGCCAGACGGCATGCTGTTTGGCGGTATAATCCGGATAGATGCAGTCCGGACCAATCGGCAGTGGTGCACTCAGCTTGTGCGGAACACAACGTGGATCATCACCACCGGTGACGGGAGGCGGCTCGCGCTGGGGGGAAACAGGGGTGGGGTTAAGCATGTCCTCTCCAGAAA